>NZ_JAXIOO010000057.1:0-14925 GCF_049311065.1 Arthrobacter sp. 7Tela_A1
GGCCGGGTATTTATGCCGGGGGGGCGCCGTCGTTCTATGTACGTGTGGTTAGGCGCGGCGGCGCGGCAGCCACGGCTGCAGCAGGCCGGTGACCCAGGGCAGCACCCAGTAGGCCATGATCGGGGTGAGGATCGCAGTCGTGATGAAGACGCGCAGGGGCATCAGGACGTCGTCCCAGCCGGGAACGGCGAGGGCGACCAGCCAGGTGAAGGCCAGGTTGACCGGGAAGAAGCCAAGCCAGATGGCGATGGCCTGCTTCCAGCGCGGCGGCTTGACCGGAGCTTCCAGGTCAGTGGTGGACGACGGCGCGTCGAACCAGCCTTCAATTCCGGTGCGGCGGGTGACGGTCCGGTCTTCCACCATGTCCCGGCCCCGTTCGAGCCAGGACCGGCGCGGTTCGGAGTGCTCCCACGCGTCCAGCGCCGCTGCGTCGGCGAACCGGTACAGCATGTGCCATTCATCGGAGGTGGCGGAGGCGCGGACCCATCCGGAGCCAAGGAACCCGGGCCAGGTATTGGCGAGGTTGACGCCCTCCTGGACCCAGTGCGTGGCCTCGGACACGCGGCGGGGATCGACCCGCCGGGTGATGGAGACCGTCACCGCCTCCGGCCCCCTGGCCGGAAGGGTGTCAGTGTGCAGTGATGTCATGCTTTCCAGTATCGGGTCAGGGTTCGGCAGGGGCGAATCGGCGGTTCAGGCCAGCAGCGAGGCGGCTTGCTCGGTGAGCAGCACCAGGGACACGCACACCATGATGACGCCGCTGCCCAGCGTGACGGCGCGGGCGCCGGCGGGCCGCGAACGCAGCAGCCGGCGGGCGGCCAGGGAAACACACGTGTAGACGACGATGGACACGGCGAAGTGGGACAGCCCCAGGACCAGCGTCTGCAGTGGCACGGCGAGGGCAGCGCCGGGGTCGACGAACTGCGGAATCAGGGCCAGGTACAGCAGCAGCGCTTTGGGGTTGGTGCCGCTGGTTCCCATTCCCTTCAGGAAGTCCCGCCGAGTGTCAGAGCGCGGCGGGGCCGGCCGGGTCAGGAGTGCCACGCTGCCGCCGGCCCGCACGGGTGCGGCAGCAGCTCCACCCTCAGCGGACGCCGTCGTCGTGTCCGCCGTGAATCCGGCGGTGCGCCACGTGCGGATGGTGGTGACCCCGAGCCACAGCAGGTAGGCCGCACCCAGAAGGGTCAGTCCGGTCAGCAGCTGCGGCGTCGCCGCGATGACCGCGGCCAGCCCGGCGACGATCAGGGCGGTATGGAAAAGATAGCCCGCGCAGAGTCCCGCGACGGCCGGGGCAACCCGGCGGGCCCGCAGCCCTGACGAGATGCAGTAGGCCCAGTCTGCACCCGGCGTCATGGCCAAGGTAACGGAGACGGCCGCGAAGCCTGCGAGCTGCTGAAATTCCATGAGCTCAAGCCTAGGGATCCGGGCGCGAAAAGTGCTGACCCGTAAATGCCACTATCAGGGCTGAAAAGATAAGATTTTTGCGTGACTGATGCCATTGACCGGAAAATTTTGCGCTTGCTCCAAAAAGACGGGCGAATGTCTGCCACTGCGGTGGCGGCCGAAGTGGGCCTGACCGTGGCTCCGTGCCACCGGCGCATCAAGGAACTCGAACGCCGTGGCGTGCTGACCGGCTACCGCGCTGTGGTGGATCCGGCCGCTGTTGGGCTCGGCTTCCAGGCGCTGGTTTTCGTTACGCTCCGGGACCGGGCCCACATGCTCGCGTTCGAGGAGGAGGTGGGCCGCTGCGGGCAGATCGTGGCGGCGGACCGCCTCTTTGGCAACCCCGACTTCCTGCTGAAGGTCGTCGCAGCCGACCTGTCGGCCTACCAGCAGTTCTACGACGAGGTCCTGGTCGGGCTGCCCGGTGTGGAAAAACTGACCAGCACGATTGTGATGAAGACGCTGAAGGAAGAAGGGGCACTTCCCCTGTGATTCCCCGCGGCTGCTGGGCGTAAATTGGAACGCATGCCAGTGGAGTCCGAAGAACTAACCGTCAACGTAGGTGACGGCACTGTCAGCGCCGTGTTCGCGCGGCCGTCTGATGCGTGGGCGTCCATGGTGGTAGCCCACGGAGCGGGCAGCGGCATGGAGCATCCCTTCCTAACCGGCTTCACGGACGCAATGAACGACGGCGGCGTGGCAACCTGGCGCTTCAACTTCCCCTACCGGGAGGCCGGGAAGAAATTTCCCGACCGCGCACCGGCAGCGATTGCGGCCTGGCGTGCAGTGATGTTCGCAGCCGAAGACAACGCCGGCGGGGTCCCCGTCTGGGCCTGCGGGAAGTCCTTCGGCGGGCGGATGGCCTCGATGGCGGTGGCCGAGGGGATGCAGGCTGCCGGACTCGCGTTCCTCGGCTACCCGCTGCACCCGCCGGGCAAACCGGAGAAGCTGCGCGACGAGCATCTGTACGGCCTGACGCTGCCCATGCTGTTCCTGCAGGGCACCCGGGATCCGTTTGCCCTGCCCGGCGAGCTGGAACCCATCGCGGAGAAGATCGGCCCCAACGCCGTCGTCGAGCGCATCGAAGGTGGAAACCACATGTTCGAGGTAGCCGGGAACAAGCGGCCGCAGGATGTGATCGGGGCTGCGCTGGCCGCGCCGGTGCTGGAGTTCCTGCGGATGCACACTCCTGGCCACAAGCTGTAACCGTAGGTTAAACGTTCCCGGCCTGCCGGTATTCTGCCAAGGTGCAAAACAGCGACAACAGGCCACAGGCGGACAGTGCGCCGACGCAGCCCAGGCCGTTCGAAGTACCCGAAGGCTGGACCCGCTCCCCTCACCGCAATACCAGCAGGTACGCCATGGAGGTGGCCTATGGCCGGCACGCCTGGCGCGGAATCTACCTGAACGACGGCGCCGGCAACGGCTACTTCGCCCCAGGGTGGAATGGGAAGCGGCTGGCACGGAATATGCGCGTGGTGCAGCGTGTAACCGGCGCCCTGACCATTCTTTCCCTCCTCGTCTTCGGCGGCTGGACCGTGAAAACGGTGCTCGACAACACGGAGTATTACCGGCTCTCCGCGGAGGGGGTCCAGGTCCAGGCCCTGGTGGAATCGGTTTCGACCGAGACGTCGACACGGCACCCCAGAAACAGCGACAGGTCCTACACGACGGAGACGGAAGCGGTGGTCAGCTATTCGGTGGGCGGGGATTCATTCTCGGGGACGGTGGAACACCGGTCCCACTCCAAAGACGGCTATCCCGAACCTGAATGGCGCCCGGGGGAACTCGTGGAACTCTATGCCGATCCCGCTGCGCCCGAAAAAATCGTCGTTCTCAGCCCGTACCTTGAAGATCGGACCAGCCCCGTCAACGGCGCCACGTGGTTCCTGATGATCGCGGGCCTGGCGATCTCGGCTGTTCCAGCGGCCATTTACTTCGTCGCCCGCAGCAGCCGGCGCAAGGCAGAAGCCCTCTAGGCCGTCGCCGGCCTCGCGGGACGCCGGCTGACCGGACTCAGGTTTCGACGGGACGCAGGTTTTGACGGAAGTGCAGCGTCCTGCCACGATCAGTCTGGGTCTTCGCCGTCGTCGTGCCCTATCCGCTTTTTGCGCCGCAGGATCCTGCGGCCACTGTCCAGGAGGAATCTTTGTCGCCACATCCCGCTCTGCAGGCAGTCCTCTGGGATATGGACGGCACGCTCGTGGACACCGAACCGTATTGGTTCGCCGCCGAGAAGGAGCTGATGGCCCGGTTTGGTGTTCGCTGGAGCGATGAGCAGGCCATGGAACTGGTTGGCAATGCCCTGCCCGATTCGGCGCGTGCACTTCAGCAAGCAGGGGCCGATCTGGGGATCCGGGAGATCCTCGATACCCTCTTGGAAAGCGTGGTCCGGTCGGTACGGCGTGAAATCCCCTGGCGGCCTGGTGCCCGTGAGATGCTGGCCGAACTCTGCGGCGCCGGGATTCCCTGCGCGATGGTGACCATGAGCGAAAAGCTGCTGGCCGGAGTCATCGCTGAGCAGCTCCCCGCCGGCACGTTCCGGTTCCTGGTCACGGGCGAGATGGTTGCGCGCGGCAAGCCGGACCCAGAACCCTACCTGTTGGCGGCACAGCTCATGGGCAAGGAGCTGCGTGAGGACATCGACCTCAACCGCGTCGTCGCCGTAGAGGATTCGTTGCCGGGCGTGGCGTCGGCGAAAGCCTCCGGTGCCGTGACTGTGGCGGTCCCAAACGCCGTCGACGTTCCGGAGCAGCCCGGCATCACGCGCTGGGAAACTCTTGCCGGCCGTACTGTTGCTGATTTGCAGGAACTGGTTGCGGAGCGTGTTGCGGCTTCGGTGTAGTCCTCTCAGCAAAGGTACGGCAGCAGAGGAACCCGATTGAGACTGAGGAAGCGACGAAACGCTGTCAGAAGGGGGAGAACGCCATCGTCAACAATGGCGAGGTCCAGATCCATTGAATGCAAGAAGTCCAAGAGCAAGTAAAAATCGACCACGCTTCTCAGCTATATCGGTGCTTCGCTGTAACGAATGCGCGCATTGCTATGCCGCTGCTCCGGTGCGGCAGGGGTGGTGATGCAGAGCGGGCCACCGCTCGCCCCCTTCCTTGGCATACACGCCTCGGCCGCCGGCAAACGGCCGTTATGGTGGAACGGAACATCGGCAACGATGCCCAACTCCTACGTGCCGGCCCGGACCTTGCTCACCTTGCTAGGGCGCAAACCCGGCGATGAGCCGCAGTCCCCGGTCTGGAACCACACGATGCACTGGGGCACCGGTGCGGCGTTGGGCGCGCTGCGAGGCATCTGGTCTGTGACAGGCATCCGCGGCCCGCTGGCTAACATATGGCACACAGTGGTCCGTCTGGCCACCGACCAGACCTTGGAGAACGCCACCGGCGTTGGCGCCCCGCCGCCCACCTGGAACCGGCAGGACCAGGTCGTGGACGTGCTGCACAAGAGCATCTATTCCTGGGCCACCGGCGCCGTCTCCGATGCGCTGATCCGCCCGGTGCTCACATCGCGGCGGGGCACTTCCAGCCACTGACCGGCAGCTTGTTCCACACGCAGATACCTCGGCCACCTACGTCGGTGCTTTTGCCCTGAGAATCCTCCGTACTGGGAGTCCGCCGGGTGGGCGTGGGGGGGACGCGGCAGCCGGCGTGCGATTCCCGCTGCGTCTTTGTCGAGCAGCTCAGCTTGTCCGTAATGAGAGGCTCGCCGCTGTCCGTTGCCGCGCCGGCGGATCACGTCGGCTAGTACGGCGTGTGCTGGTGCAGGGCAAGCTTCCACTCGCCGTCCTCCTTGGCATACACACTGCTGAGCAGGGCCGTGTACGGCGTGCCGTCCCGGTCGGCGCGCACCTTGTAGGTGAGGACGCCGACGTCGTTCCCCAGGTAGTCCTCCCGCGGCTCAATGACCTCGAACGCCGACCACGGCGGTCCGCCCATTGACTCGATGATCTGCTGCCGGTCCGTGATCCGCAGGCCGTTGGTCAGCATAACCACCGGCTCCCGGGCCAGCACCCGGGCATAGAACGCCGTGGCCTCTGCGGGCCCGGTGGACAGCGCGTGCCAGCCTGCCGTTTCCAGTTCCACAAGTTCGTTTTCCATGGTCGGGGACTCTAGCCCTGGCCGGCGGGGCGAGAACAGGGTGAGCCGGAATAACCTCCGGCGCGGGGGCGCTGACACGAAAGTGAAGAAGATTGGATTCCTTTCCTTTGGCCATTACCAAGACGTTCCGGGGTCCCTGACGCCCACTGCCGGCGACGCACTCCTGCAGGCCATCGACCTGGCCGTTGCCGCGGAGGAAGTCGGTGCTGACGGAGCGTTTGTGCGCGTGCACCATTTCGCCCCGCAGCAGGCCTCGCCGTTCCCGCTGCTCGCCGCGATGGCTGCCCGCACCAAGCGGATCGACCTCGGCACCGGCGTGATCGACATGCGGTACGAAAACCCCCTGTATATGGCAGAGGAAGCGGCAGCAACAGACCTGATCAGCGGCGGCAGGTTGCAGCTCGGCATCAGCCGGGGATCCCCCGAGCCCGCGCTGCGCGGCGCCGAAGCGTTCGGCTACGTACCCGGCGAAGGGCAGACCGACGCCGACATGGCCCGCCACCACACCGATGTTTTCCGCGCGGCCATCACCGGCCGCGGCATGGCGCCCGCCAACCCGGAGATGACCGGGCACCGGGGACTGCTCCCTATCGAGCCCCAGTCCCCCGGCCTCAGCGACCGCATCTGGTGGGGTTCAGGCACCCGGGCAACGGCCAAGTGGACCGGCGAGCAGGGCATGAACCTGATGAGCTCCACCCTGCTGACGGAGGACACCGGCGTCCCCTTCGATGAACTGCAGGCCGAGCAGATCCACGTCTACAAGGAAGCGTGGAAAGCTGCCGGGCATCCCGGGCAGGGCAAGGTCTCCGTGAGCCGGAGCATCATCCCGCTGGTTTCTGACGCAGACCGCCGCTACTTCGGTGTGCGGGCCCAGATTGAGGGCCGGGACCAGGTGGGCAGGCTGGAGGGCGGCCTGGCCCGGTTCGGGCGCAGCTATGTGGGCGAACCGGACGTAATCGCCAAGGAATTGGCCGACGACGCCGCTGTCCAGCTTGCGGACACCGTGCTGGTGACGGTGCCGAACCAGCTGGGCGTCGATTACAACGCGGCGCTGCTGGAGAACATCGTCAAGCTCGTGGCCCCCGACGCCGGCTGGCGGTAAAGCGCGAATCCTTCGCCGTCGTCATCCCCCCATCGAGATAGCAGAAACTGCCCGTTTGAGCGTTCAAACGGGCAGTTTCTGCTATCTCGGCGTTGGCGGAGGGGTGGGGTTACTTCTTCCGCCCGAAGACCAGGGACGCGAGCGCGGTCGCCGCGGTGACGGTGTAGACCGACGGCCAGGCACCCATCTTCTTGGCCAGGGGGTGCGAGAGACCGAAGGCTGCCACGTAGGCACCGGTGAGGGCTGCCGCGGTGCCGGTGCCGGCGTCGCGCTTCCAGAGTGCAAACGCAGCAGCGCCCGCGACGGCGAGAACGGCTCCCCCGAGCTGGCGGTTGCCGGTGTCACGGGCGGTCTTGTAGCCGCCGATCAGGCCGGCGGACGTGATGAGCGGGGTCAGCAAAGATGCCACTGTTTTCTCCTTGGGTTGGACTCCTTCCAGCCTAACCCCGCCCATCGAGATGACAGTTAGGGCTCGTTACAGCGCTGATACGTGCAGTTTCTGCCATCTCGATGGTTGGGGAGGAGAGTGCGGCGAATTCCGTTTGGGACCCTACCTATCAGCAGCAACCCGGCGTTTACTGGAGAGCACCAAGAACCGAACCACAAGGGAGTGGAGATGGCTGATTCTGCACAGACAGCTCTGGACCGGGGTGTGGAAGCCTGGCTTGCCGCATTCAATACCGCGCTTCAGGACCGCAATGCCGGGGCGGCGGCGGATTTGTTCGAAGAAGACGGACTTTGGCGGGACTTCGTCTCCTTCACCTGGAACCTTAAAACCCTCGACGGACGGCAGCAGATCGCTGAAATGCTGGAAGCCGTCCTTGACGATGTCCAGCCCGCCGGCTGGGCCCTGGCCGAACCTGCGACGGGAGACGACGGTGTCACCGAAGCGTGGATTACTTTCGAGACGGCGCCCTCCCGCGGCTGGGGACACCTGCGGCTGCGCGACGGCAAGGCCTGGACCCTGCTCACCATCATGCAGGAGCTGAAGGGCTTCGAGGAGCAGAAAGGTGCCAACCGCCCCAAGGGCGTGGAACACACCATCGAGCGCGGGCGGAAGTCCTGGCTCGAGCAGAAACAGGAGCACCAGTCCCGGCTGGGCTACGAAGACCAGCCGTACTGCGTGATCGTGGGCGGCGGGCAGGGCGGGATTGGCCTCGCCGCGCGGCTGCGCAGGCTGAACGTGCCCACCATCGTGATCGAGCGGAATGAGAGCGCAGGCGACTCCTGGCGCAAACGCTACAAGTCCCTCGCCCTGCATGACCCGGTCTGGTACGACCATCTCCCCTACCTGAAGTTCCCCGATGACTGGCCGGTGTTCGCTCCCAAGGACAAGATCGGCGACTGGCTGGAGCACTACACCGCGATCATGGAACTGGACTACTGGTCCGGCACCGAGTGCCTGGGCGCCGCATATGACGACGACGCCGGCACCTGGGAACTGCGCGTGCGCCGGCGCGGCGAAGAGGTCACGCTCCGTCCGCAGCAGCTGGTGTTCGCACTGGGAGTCTCCGGCTACCCCAACATTCCGGAGTTCGACGGCGCCAAGGCCTTCCTGGGCGAGCAGTACCACTCCTCCAAGTACCCCGGCGGCGGAGATCAGACCGGTAAGAAGGCCCTGATCATCGGCTCCAACAACTCCGCCCACGACATAGCGGCCGATCTCTGGGAACACGGCGCGGACGTGACCATGCTGCAGCGCTCTTCCACCCACATTGTGCGCAGCGATTCGCTGATGGAGTTCGCTCTCGGGGACCTCTACTCGGAGCGGGCGCTGGCCGCCGGCACCACCACCGAAAAAGCGGACATGCTCTTCGCCTCGCTCCCCTACCGGATCCTGCCCGATGCCCAGATCCCCATCTACGACACCATCGCCGCGCACGACGCCGAATTCTATGACCAGCTCCGCGCGGCGGGGTTCGACCTCGATTTCGGCGAAGACGGTTCCGGCCTGTTCCTCAAATACCTGCGCCGCGGCTCCGGCTATTACATCGACGTCGGTGCCTCCCAGCTGATCATCGACGGGCGGGTGAAGCTCAAGCAGGGCCAGGTTTCCAAGCTCACCGGCAACGGTGCGGTGCTCGACGACGGTACGGAGCTGGACGCGGACGTCATCATCTACGCCACCGGGTACGGGTCCATGAACAACTGGCTGGCGGACCTGATCTCCCCGGAGGTCGCCGACCAGGTGGGCAAGTGCTGGGGCTACGGCTCCGGCACCACCAAGGATCCGGGCCCGTGGGAGGGCGAGCTGCGGAACATGTGGAAACCCACCAATGTGGACAACCTGTGGATCCACGGCGGGAACCTGCACCAGAGCCGGCACTACTCGATCTTCCTGGCCCTTCAGCTCAAGGCGCGGATGGAGGGGCTGCCCACTCCGGTGTACGGACTTCAGGAGGTACACCACACGCGCTGATCCCCACCCCGCCCATCGAGAGGACAGTTACGGCTCGTTTCAGCGCTGAAAAGAGCCGCAACTGGCCTCTCGGCGGATGGTGCGGGGTGTGGGCGTGCGCGAGAGGGACCCCGCCCTACGCTCCCAGCCGCCGCAGCCGATACTCCAGCTTCGCGCGGCGGGTGCCGTCGTCGTCCATGAAGTGTGTGCGGTCCACGTACTCGGCGCCGAAGCGGTGCAGCAGCACGTCGTCGGCCGCGCGCACGTGCCCGGGCGGGAAACGGTACTCAATCCGGCGTGCCGCGAACGCCCAGTCCGCCGTCTTGAACAGCGCATAGGCCAACGGAACAGTATCCACTCCGTTGGCCCGCAGCACGTCGACCAGCCATTCATACTGTTCAGCGCGGCTGCGCGGATTCTGCGGCAGCTCATGCTCCAGGATGGCGCGGACCGCGGCCGCGGTGAGCTCCAGCGAAGGTTCCGTGACCGCCTGCACCGATTCGCGTTCGTCGAGCGCTTTTTGGGCGGTGACCACCTCGTTGATGGTGTCGAACTCGCGGTCCGCCAACTCGATCAGCCCGGATGCCAGGGTGAACGCCCGGTTGACCTCGGGAGGCACCTCGCCGCCGTTCTTGTAGCGGATGTCATGTTCGAACTCGGCCCAGGCGTGCTGCAGGATGGTGCGCAGCTGCACCTCGAACCGCTGGCCGGCAAACGCGTCGCACCCCGGCGGCGGCCGGCGGGCCGGAACGGCGAGGACCAGATGCTGGCCGGAATAGCCGAACTCTCCGCGGGAGCGCTGCTCACTGGCTTTGTCGACGTGCCCGAGCTGGTCGAAAGCTCCGGCGAGCGCCCCAATCGCACTGCTGATGTCCGATTCGAGGAACAGGATGACCCGCAGGCCGATGATGTCATCGATGTCCTGCATTCCGCCCGGATATTTCGGGGCACCGTCGGGCAGCAGCCGGGACAGCTTCGTGTTCAGGGAACTGTGCCCCTTCACCCGGTGCTGGATGTCGTGGTAATTCAGCCCGTCGTCCCCGAGCCGTGCGACGACGGCGGAGTGGATCGCGGACTCGGCAGCCTCAAACTGCGGACGCGGCTTGGAAAGCCTGGGTCCATTGCTCAACCTGGTCGCTGTGGACCGGCGGAATCTGCACGTTTTCTCCTTGCCGGGTTGCGGAGCTGCCCACCGCGGATGCGGCGGCCGTCTCTGCTGCACAGGTACGAGCCGAACCCACCCCACCAGTGTTTGTCCGGTCCCGGCCAAAGACAACACCTGCCCGCTGACCCGCGGCCCGGCAGCGCCGGACGGCCCGCTTCATGGTTCCGGGAAAGCGTTGAAAGCCGCGTCCGGCAGGCGAAGAATTGGCACAGCATGATTCCCAGCCTTCCCGTCCCCGGTCCGGACGGCCTGGTGTGTTCGAGGCGGAGGAACCCATGACCCAGATTCCAGCTCCTGACGCAGCGCCCAATGCCGTCGCCTGGCCGCAGCCGGCGGACAGCCTTTATCCGGCCCTGGCGGATACTCTCAGCGGATCCCTCACCCTGTTCGGCGACGAGGGCTACGACGCCCGGCGCCGGGTCTGGAACGGGATGATCGATGTGCAGCCTGCCGCCGTCGTGCGTGCCGCCAATACTGAGGACGTTGCAGCTGTCCTCGCCTTTGCCCAGGCCACCGGGCTGCCGCTGGCGGTCCGCGGCGGCGGCCATAATGTGGCCGGGAACGGCACGGTCGACGGCGGCATAGTGCTCGATCTTGGCGATCTGCGGGGCGTCGAGGTCGATCCGGCGGCGGGCACGGCGACCGTCGGAGGCGGCGCCACCCTGTCCGACGTCGACTCGGCGACCGTGCCGGTGGGCCTGGCCGTTCCGCTGGGGGTGGTCTCAGGCACCGGCGTCGCGGGCCTGACCCTGGGCGGCGGCGTCGGGTGGATGACCCGGTCCCACGGGCTCAGCGTGGACAACCTGCTGGCCGCCGACGTCGTGCTAGCGGACGGGACCGCGGTCCACGCCTCAGCTGAGGAAAACCCTGAATTGTTCTGGGGGCTGCGCGGCGGAGGCGGGAACTTCGGCGTCGTCACGTCCTTGACGTTCCGGGCGTGGCCGCTGCCCGAAAGCGTCTACAGCGGGAACCTGATCTATCTTGGCGACCGGTTCGAGAATGCCCTGCATGCCTTCTCCGCGTGGAGTGCCGATGTGCCCGACCAGCTCACCACGATCGTGTCCTTCCTGGTTCCACCAGCCGAATGGGAGCAGGGCGATGATCCGATCATGGCGGTCGGCTTCGCCTGGGCGGGTGAGGACCAAGCGGAAGCGGAGGCCGTCATCGACCGGCTGCGTGCCCTGGCCGTCCCGGATGCCGAACTGGTGGAGCAGACTCCGTGGCTGGACTGGCAGTCCGCGGTAGACGGCGTGTTCCCGCACGGATCCCGTGCCTACTGGAAGAACACGTCCTTTAATTCCCTGGACCCCGCCCTCATCGACGTGCTGGCCAGCCGCGCGCGGGAACAATCCTGGCGCGGCACAGGGTTCGACCTGCACCACATGGGCGGTGCGTTTGGCCGGATACCGGAGGACGCGACGTCGTTCCCGGTCCGCGACGCCCGCTACTGGCTGAACATCTACGGTTATTGGAATGATCCGGCCGACGACGAGCACCACACGGCGTTCGTGCGGGGGCTCTCGGCAGACATGGAACCGCACGCCGGCGGCGGGCAGTACGTGAACTTCATGGGCGCTGACGACCCGCTGCAGGCTGCACCGGGCGTCTATTCCGGCGACAAGCTGGCACGGCTCAGGGCCCTGAAGCAGTCCGTGGACCCGGGCAACCTGTTTCGCCGCAACCACAACATTGCACCGGGCACTGTCTAAGCTCCACGGCCGACGGCGCAGTTCAGTTCAGTTCAGCTCAGCTCAGCTCAGCTCAGCGCCAGTAGTTGTTGGCCGCGGCGACGGTGGCGAACTCGACGGCTACTACATGCGAGGATGCGATCAGCTCCTCCGGGTCCGTCGTATAGACGTCGCGGCCCGCCCGGAGCACTTCCTCGTCCGGCTGAATGGCATAGACGCTGTGCAAGGCCATATCCAGCGCCAGCTTGCGGCCCTCTTCCGGTGTGGCCGTAATAAGGGAATTGCCCGGGATCAGTTCCATGCTGCACCTGGTTTCATGTAGTCCGTCAGCTGTGGGCCCCCGCACCCACAATCCCAGTCCGGGCCCGATTTGTGAACCGGTCTAAGCTCAAAAGCATGAAAACGGATTTTGATCCCGCTGCCATGGGCGGACGCAGCTTTTACCGGCTCCTGACCTCTGTAGTGGTACCCCGACCCATCGCCTGGGTTTCCACGGTTTCCTCCGACGGAGTGGACAACCTCGCCCCGCATTCCTTCTTCACCATCGCCTCGGTCAATCCTCCGGTGGTTTCCTTCACCTCCGTAGGGGAGAAGGATTCCCTGCGCAACATCCGGGAAACCGGCGAATTCGTCATCAGCCTTGCCCCGGAGAACCTTTTCGAAGCCATCAACGCAACCGGAACCGGTTTCGCTGCCGGCATCAGCGAGTTCGACGCCGCCGGGATCGACCGGGAACCCAGTTCCACCGTGCGCCCGCCACGGGTTGCCGGGTCTCCGGTGGCACTGGAATGCCGGCTGCATGAGATCCACCCGGTGGGAGACTGCTTCGTAGTGTATGGCGAGATCACCTGCGCTGCGGTCCAGGCGGATACCCTCGACGGCGAGTCCCACCCCCGGATCGATAAGCTCCGCCCGCTCTCCCGGCTCGGACTCAACGAGTGGGGCACCATCGGCGAGGTGCGGGATATCAAACGCATCCCGGCCGATGAGTGGCCGGGGCACTACCGCGGCGCCTGACAGGCCTCTGGCCTGCGTCTTCCTGCTTCGGCAGCCGTCCCTAGGGTGCGGAGGGGTGGCCCCGGACTTCGACGGGAACTGCGGTTTTTTGCATTGTAAGTATACTTACAGGCTGTGGAGAATCCGCAGAAGCACCCGTCCGAGTAATCTGAGCGCTTCACGGCGCAGGAGGAGCACGTTAGGGCATGACCGCCACCGAGGGCGCGAGAATCGACGAACACAACGGGCCGGATGCACAGGAATCCGTGCATCCCGAGGTGATCAGGGAGCCTCCCGCCGGTGACGTCCCCGCGGGCAAGGGAATTGCGAAGTGGGTCTTCTGGCCCGCAGCGAGCCTCATTGTGGTCTTCTCAGTCTTTGCCATCGCCTTCCCGGCCACCGCGACCGACGTTTTCTCCTCCATCCAGGCAAACGTCATCAGCTGGTTCGGCTGGTACTACGTCGCGGCCATCGCGATCTTTGTGGTCTTCGCCCTCTGGATTGGGCTGAGCCGCTACGGCGACATCAAGCTCGGCAAGGACGACGACGAGCCGGAGTTCTCCGTCTTGTCCTGGTTCGCGCTGTTGTTCGCCGCAGGGATGGGCATTGGACTCGTCTTCTTTGGTGTGGCCGAGCCCCTGAACCACTTCGCCTCCCCGCGGCCCGGTGTGGAGGGAACTCCCATCCAGCTTGCCCAGCAGGCACTCACACAGACATACCTGCACTGGGGACTGCACGCCTGGGCGATCTACGTCGTCGTCGGAGTCTCCATCGCCTATGCCGTCCACCGCAGGGGTCGGCCCATCTCCATCCGCTGGACCCTGGAACCGCTGCTGGGCAAGCGCCGCGTCGCCGGCGGCTGGGGCAACCTGATCGACGTCGTCGCACTGGTGGGCACCTTGTTCGGCGTCGCGACATCGTTGGGACTGGGTGTCCTGCAGATCTCCGCAGGCCTCGAAGAAGCCAACATCATGCAAGCCACGCAGATGACGCAGATCGGACTGATCCTGTGCATCATCACCCTCACCATCGCCTCCTTGGTGTCCGGTGTGGGCAAGGGCATGAAGTGGCTCTCCAACACCAACCTCATCCTGGCCGGGACGCTGCTGCTGTTCGTCCTGTTCACCGGACCCACCCTGTTCCTGCTGCGCGAGTTCGTGCAGTCCATCGGCAACTACCTGCAGAACGTGATCGGCCTGACCTTCAACACCCTGGCCTTCGCCGGCACGGAAGGCGAAGCGTGGCAGTCCGCGTGGACCACGTTCTATTGGGGCTGGTGGATTTCCTGGGCGCCGTTCGTCGGCATCTTCATCGCCCGGATCTCCAAGGGCCGCACTGTCCGCCAGTTCGTGGCAGGCGTGCTGCTGGTTCCCAGCACCATCGGGTTCCTCTGGTTCGCAGTCCTGGGCGGCACCGCCATGCACCGCGAGCTGTTCGGCGGCGGCGGCCTGGTCGGTGAAGACGGCAGCGTGGACACCGAAGGCGCGCTCTTTGGCATGCTGGGCGGCCTTCCGGGAGGAACGGTCCTTACCTTGGGCGCCATCCTCCTGATCGCGATCTTCTTCATCACCTCCGCCGACTCCGGCGCCCTGGTCATGGGCATGCTGTCCACCGGCGGTGACGTCGAACCGAAGAACTGGATCCGCGTCTTCTGGGCCCTCTCCGCTGCGGCAGCAGCGATCGCACTGCTGCTCGCCAATGGCCTCGAAGCCATCCAGACGGCCGCGATCCTCACAGCGGTGCCCTTCAGTGTGGTCATCCTGCTGATGTGCGTTTCCACGGCCAAGGCGTTCCACCAGGAGCATGCCGCCCTGATGCGGGCACAGCGGAAACTGGCCCGCGACCAGCTGGCGGCCCACGTGACCGAGCAGGTGCAGGACACCATGCAGGACCACTACGACGAGCAGGTGGCCGACCAGGTCGATGCCGCCATGGAGAAACAGTTCAAGCGCCGGGCTGCGTCCGGGCATAAGGCGCCCTAGCGTCCCGCCCCACCGCGCTCCCGCTCCCCCTTCCCCATC
>NZ_JAXIOO010000058.1:0-14809 GCF_049311065.1 Arthrobacter sp. 7Tela_A1
GCGGCTCTCGCTGGGGGGGGGGGGGCGCGGGCCCCCTCAAGCCTTGCCCTGGCTGTTAGTTCCTGCCGAGGCGGTTAGCTGCGGCCGCGGCGGCGGTTAGCAGCAGCCACACCCACTCCACCCAGGGCGATCAAGCCCGCTCCCATGGCGAGGAATCCGCCGGTGAACTCCGCTCCAGTGGACGGAAGCCGCTTCTTGGCCGGAGCAGGCTTGGACGTTGCGGTGTAGGTGTTGACTACCCGAAGTTCCGAACCAGCCGCGGCCGTGATGATTACCGGGTCAGGCACCGTGGAGCTCACTTCCAGCCCCGTAGTAACTCCGGTTGCTGTTTCCGTCACCGCGCACTCGGATCCGGGTGCCACGTTCCCGTAGGTGGACGTCACTTCACCGGTTGTGCCTGCCGGCACCGTGACCGTTTCATCCAGGACGGTCTCGCCGTCCGCCGTGCAAATGACGTTCAGTACGACTTCGCCCTGATGGCCCGCTGCGGCACCTGCGATCTGCTTCGTGACCACAAGGGTTCCAGGATTGAAGGTGTAGGTGTTGCTCACGATCGCCTCGCTGACCGTGGAGGCGGCAATGGTCACCGGATCCGGCAGCACAGTGGTGACTGAGACTGCGTCTGTCGCCCCGTTGCCCGGTTCGGCAACGGTGCATTCGGTTCCCACCGCGAGGTTTTCGAATTCCTGTGTTTCGGTGCCCGTGGTTCCCGCTGGAATCGTGACGGTTTCCTCCAGCACGGTCTCGCCGTCCAGAGTGCAGGTAATGCCCAGGACAATGTCATCCTGTGCGCCCGCTGCTTCGCCGTCGATCACCTTGCTGACACTGAGCGAACCAGGGTTCAAGAAGTAGGTATTCGTCACCTCCACGGCAACTCCGGACCCAGCCTCGATCGTCACGGGATCCGGAAGCACGGTGCTGACGCCAATGGTTTCCGTTGCGCCGTCCTGCGTCTCGGTGACCGTGCATTCGGCGCCTACGGCCAGGTCCTCGTACTCGGTGGATTCAGTGCCGGTGGAGTTCGCCGGAATGGTGAACGTTTCATCCAGGACCGTTTCACCGTCCAGGATGCAGACGGTTCGCAGCTGGATCTCCTCCTGGCTTCCTGCGGCTTCACCCTCAATCACCTTGCCAACCGAGATTGCGCCTGGGGCGAAGGAGTAGGTGTTGACCACCGTGGCTTCGACCTCGCCGCCGGCCGGAACGGTGAACGGGGCCGGCAGGTCCGTGGTGACCAGAACGGCCGGAGTGCTGCCGTCCTCCAGCTCGGTCACGGCACAGGCTGCTCCGGCCGGTACGTTCAGATAGCGGCCGAAGACCGGGGAGGTCACCTGCGCCGGGCCCTGGAAGGTCTCCTCGAAAACGGTGGCTCCGTCCAAGGTGCAGGTGACTTGAATTTCGACAGCCTCCTGGCTGCCGGCAGCCGGCCCTTCAAAGTTCTTGTACACCGTGATGATGCCGGGTTTCTCCGTGTAGGTGTTCGTGACGGTGGCGGCCCCCGTTCCACCGGCCGTGATGACGACGGAATCCGGAAGATCCACCTCAACCGCGATCTGTTCGGTCTCACCCGTCAAGGACTCCGTTACGGCGCATTCGCTGCCGGCCGGAATATTACCGAAGGTTTGAGATGTGGGTGCCGTGGTCCCGGCCGCGATGGTGAAGGAGTCGCTGAAGGTGGTCTCGTCGTCGAGCCGGCAGAGGATATCCACCTGCACTTCGCCCTGCTGACCCGCAAAGGCTCCCGCAATGACCTTGCTGACGGTCAGCGACCCGGGATTCACCGAATAGGTGTTGGTCACCGTGACCTCGACGCCGTCCTCGGCAGGGATGATGACAGTAGCCCCCGCGGGATCGAATTCCGTCTCGACGCCGATCTCCGTGCTGGATCCGTTCGCTGTTTCGGTGACTACGCAAGTGGTGCCCGCGATCAGGCCGGGGTACTCCACCGGGTCCGTCTCCGTCGCCCCGGCCGGAATGGTGATTGTTGTGTCCAGTGTGGAGCCTCCGGTGCAGACCACGCTGAGTGTCACTTCGCCCTGCTGGCCGGCCGCGGCGCCCTCGATGAGCTTGCGGACGGCCAGGACACCGGTCCTGAACGTGTAGGTGTTGGTGACGGCCGCTTCGACACTGCCGGCGGCCGGAACGGTGACGGTTCCCGTTCCAATGGTCTCCACCGCAATGCTGGGGGTCTCTCCGGTGCTGGTCTCTGTGACCTCGCAGCTGGTGCCCGCCGGCAGCTCTCCGTACTCCGTGGGAATGACTTCCGTGGCGTTGGCCGGAATGGTGATGGTGTCATTGACCACCTCGGTTCCGCCGGATGTGCAAACCACAGTGATGACCACTTCGCCCTGGGCGCCGGCTGCCTCGCCGGCGATGGTCTTGGTTACCGCCAGGGTGCCCGGGAGAAAGGTGTAGGTGTTGGCGACGGTGGCGGTTGCGGTTGTCCCGGCAGTGATGGCTACCGGGTCGGGCGGGACCGTGGTCACCGCTACGGTTTCCGTCTGGCCGTTCGTGGGCTCAGTGATGGTGCAGGTGGAGTCCACGGGAATCTCGTTAAACGTCTGGCTGGTGGGTTCCGTGGTGCCTTCATCGATAGTGAACGTGAACTGGTAGCCCGGTCCGCAATCGATGTTTATGACAACTGCGCCCTGGCTGCCGGCCGCCTCGCCGTCAATGGTCTTCGTGACCGCCAGGGAACCGACCTCGAAGAACGACGCCGATGCGTTGGCGTTGGAGGTCAGGGTCCGGGTGGCGGCCAGGATGAGCTTCTGCGCCTCGGTGGTTCCGGGGGTGGCGTTGTCGTAGAGGTACACGTTGCCGGTGGGGACTGTCACCGCCGCCTGGGCAAGGATATCCGCGGGTCCGGTGTTCCCGGCGTCGCTGCGCACCCACACCTGTGTACCGGAAGCGACAGGATTGGTGATCGGCACCGTTCCGGCGGCGTCTGCGTACAGGGTGAAACCGGTATCAGTGCTGACGGTGATATCAGCGCCTTCCTGGGCGGTGACGGTGTACGGCCCGGCGACCCCGTTGACGGAAGCTTCCGCGGTGGCGGGGGTGATGGAAATATCCGGGGCGGCCGGTTCGGCCTGCGGGCCAGCAGCGATCGTCTCATTGACGACCTGCGCGGCCAGCCGATAAATGGGGTCATTGGGCCGCACGACATAGCCATCGGTAAAGAACCAGATGGCCGCCTGGACCGCCGCCGCACGGCGGTTGTTATCCTGCGCTGCAGGCCGGTTGCTGGAGGGATAGTACGTGTTCAGGATGCGTTCCACGTAGCCGATATTGGGAACGTTGGCCTCGGTCCAGGTCCCGTTCTCGTACCCGATCCCTACCCGTGTGCTGGTGCGCAAATCGATGCAATACATCTGCGCGCTGGTGGTACCCTGGGCATCCTGGGTATTGATGATTCCCGCAAAATCAACGTTTTCGGTGGTGTACCCCGAGGGGACCGACGTCGGATAGGACGTGATGGGCCAGGTTGCCCCTACCGGCGGCAGCGCTCCGTTCACCGCCCGCCCGTCGCCCAGCGCCGTAATGACAATGTCCGTCCTCTCCGTGATTCCGACCGGGTCGTTCCGGTCTGGCAGTTCCAGGTCCGCGTGGACCGGGCCGGCGAAAGGAAGCAGCAGCAGCAGAGCGAGGGCAGACCCTACCAGGCCCCTCATCCTCTGGCGCGAATGGGTTGTTCCCCGGCGGGCAGGAGGTGTCTGGGTTTTCATAGTTCCCCTCAGGTGCGAGATCAGGTGGTTCGTCCCGCGTGACACGGGACTGCTGGAACCACCCCTGGCCGCCGAGGCTAATCTCCCGGTCCGGCCAGTGACCAGAGGGGCTGTACATCTCACTGTCCCTAGGAGCGAATAAATCTCCGTTCACCCGGCTGACTACCCTACGGAGCGGGAAACGTGCCGCAGCCAGCGCGCCACCGTTGCGAGTTCCTCCGCAGTGAAGCCCTCAGTAATCAGGTCGTTCAGTTCGTCAATGGCCCCGCGGATGTCCACCAGGGCGGCCTCGCCTGACGGGCCAAGGGCAACCCGGATAGTCCGGCGGTCTGCCGGGTCGGGCTTCCGGATGACCAGCCCGGACTGCTCCATCCGTGCCAGCAGCCCGGAGGTGCCTGCGGCTGATCCGTGAATCGCGGCGGCGACTTCGCCGGTGGTCGTTTCCGGCACTGCAGCGACATGGAACAGTACCCCGGCCGCGGGAGCGCTGATGCCGCGTCGACGTCCGCGGTTGCTGATCCAGCGGGCCAGCCGGCGCTCCGCTTCCAGGATGAGGAAAACCAGCCGGGGCGGCTGGCCGCCGTCGGGGTTCATGACCGGGAAATCCCGGCCCGGGCAGCGAGCCAGGCCGCCGCATCGGGCCAGAGAAGGGCACCGGGACCGCGGCGGAAATATCCCATGTGCCCGATTGTCCCCACAGCGGCTTCCGAGGGAGAGTAGGTCCTGATCTCAACCTTGGCATTCACCAGCTGCCGGGCAATCACGCCGATCTGCGCCGGTGTAGCCCAGGGATCGTCGTCGAGGCCAATGCACAGCACACTGGTCCGCACCCGGGCCGTCCGTTCCCGGGCATGCATGGTGGGGTCGTCAAAGAAGTAGCCCGGCGTGCGGGACCATTTGCTCCATTCCAGCATGGCGGCTGCGGGCATGTCCTCGCCCAGCCCCATCCGGCGTCCGGGAACGTAGCCCAGGACCCGGGCCGAGCCAGGTCCCAGAACCCGCAGGATCAATTCCACCCGGGCGCGCTCGGCCCGGTCCGGAATGGAACGGGAGACCCCGGCATGGGACGCCACCGTCATGAAGCCGTGCAGGTCCGCACCGCCGTTGCCCAGCGCAAGCGCGTGCCCGCCCAGACTGTGTCCCACCGCGACGTGCGGAAGGTCTGGATAGCGTTCCCGCAGCCAGCCGGCGGCGGCCGGTACGTCGTCGTCCATCCAGTCGCGCATGCGCAGCCCGCGGTTGTCCCTGGCCTTACCGGACTCACCGGTGCCCCGGTAGTCGTAGGACAGGACGGCGAATCCTTCAGCTGCCAGGTACTGTGCGAATCCGTTGTACAGCCGCTGCGGAACGGCGGTGGCCGGATGGACGGCGACCGCGGCCCGGGGGGCTCCTTCGAGGGGAACGCGCAGCGTCCCCCTGATGGTGCCGCCACTCCTGACGTCGATCTGCGCCTGTTCCGTCCGGACGTCCCGGAGCTCAATATTTCGCATGCGAAATAATCTACTCGGAGCCCGGTGCCGGCACCATAGGCGGGCTTCAGGAACTTTCCGGGCCCATCAGACATCCGCTGGAGTTTGAGTCCCTCCGGTCAGCGCCCGGAATCACACAGCCCGTCTCTAGTCCTCGGGGCATCTAGTCCTCGGGATATTCCGCTCCGGAATCGCGCGGGTAGTCTTCCTCCCCGTCGGGGCCACCGCCGTCGCGCGCCTGCTCCAGGCGGTCCGCCTCAGATCCTGCTGGGAACAGCGGATCTCCGTGCGGCTGGACCTCCTCCGACGCTCCACTGTCCTCAGCGGGGTCCGGCTCTGCCGGCAGCTGCTGCTCCAGGGTGTCTTCCTCGTTCGCATCGGGAATTGCCGGACCTTCATGTGACATGGCCATGGGTGCATCTCCTTCGCAGCTTTGCGTCGTTACCGGACGGCATGCTCGACGCCGCCTACCGGTATTGGCTGGATTAACAGCGTAGATCATCAGCCTGCTTACCTGCCGCTGAAATATTGCCTGAGTAAATAGGAAGGCTAGTATTCCGCTGGGCTAGACTTGTGCGCATGCCTGAAACCGCGAACCCCACAGGCGCCGGCTACTGGTACAGCCAGGCACCTGAGACCGCCGGCGGCGTCGACGTACTCAATGCACTCCGCGCGTACCGCGCAGCCGAGGCTGCCATGCGGCGCCGCACCCGCGATTCGATGCGCATGAATGAGACGGACCTGCTGGCCATCCGCTTCGTCATGCAGGCCCGCCAAGCCGGCCGTTCCATTGGCCCCAAGGACCTGTCCCGCGTCCTGAATATCTCCACAGCGTCCACCACGGCCCTGATTGACCGCCTGCAGAAGGGGGGCTACCTGATCCGGCGGCCCCACCCGACGGACCGGCGTGCATTGGAGATCATTCCCACAGAGAACGCAGACCATGAGGTCCGCGAAACCTTGGGTGCAATGCACCGAAAGATGCTGGATACCGCTGAAAGACTGACCCCCGAGCAGGCCGTAATCATTACCCGCTTCCTGCAGGAAATGACCCGGGCACTGGAGGACGACAGGTAGGATAAGTCTCCAAACTGTACAAGGAAGGCAACTCGGTTTATAAATAGTCTGCCTAGCTAGTTGCTAGCCTACCTATCGAAGGACACAGTCCCCATGAACGTCACAGATCCACAGCAGGACCCCTCTTGCCCTGCGCCGGACGAGGAGCACCTCTCCACCCTCGCCATGGCTGCCTCAAACCTGGAGGCACAGCAGTGGGCCGTGGACCGCGCCGAACAGGTCCTTACCGACCTCGTGCAGTCCGCCGTCAGCGATGGCCTTGAGACGGGGAGCATCGCCGCCGTCGCCGGCCTGACCACCGAAGAGGTCGAGCGAATCTCAGCCGAGGGCTCCGCACCCACCCCGTAAGCATCCAGCTGTGCAGTATCCACGGAACACTGCACACGGACGCACTCCTGCTTCGCAGCCGGCAGCCGGCGCAAACCGTCATAAAACACGCTGGCTACACCATTGCCCCTGCTCGCGCTAACGTGACTTGGAACACAGATTCGGCGGGCGGGGGATAAGAGTGACAGTTTCGAGCCGGGCAAGGTCCACGCCTCCGGTACGCGTGGGCCTGGCTCTCACCGGAGTCCTCCTCATCGGGGTCAATCTGCGGGTCGCCTTCGTTTCGGTGGGGCCGCTGCTCGCAGACATTGGCCGCGAATTCGATTTCAGCAGCGCACAATCCGGCCTCCTCACCGGACTGCCGCTCATCGCGTTTGCGCTCTTTTCCCCGCTCGCTCCGGCCATCGCCCTTCGAACCGGATTGGACCGCGCCCTCTGGCTCTCGCTGGCGCTTCTTGCAGCCGGCACCGTTTTCCGGTCCACACCCCTTCCCGCCGCACTCTGGACCGGCACCGTCCTCATCGGTATCGCAATTGCCTTCCTCAACGTCCTGCTTCCCTCCCTGATCAAGCGTGATTTCCCCGGGAAGGTCAGCCAGCTCACGGGCCTCTATATTGCCGCCCAAAGCCTCGTCACCGCCCTGGGCGCCGCCGTCGTCGTCCCGGTTTCCCTGATCCCCGGTTCCGGCTGGCGCCTGGCGCTGGGCCTTTGGGCCGGGCTGGCGCTGATTGCCATGGCCATACTTCTCCCGGGCCTGAAACGCGGGACGGACGACGGCGGCGCCTCCGGACCGGCGGCAAAGGAGCCGTCCGCGCCGGTGCGGTTCCGCTCCCCCTGGAAGACACTGCTGGGCTGGCAGGTGACCTTGTTCATGGGCTTTCAGTCTGTGGGGTTCTTTGTGGTGACCACCTGGCTGCCCAGCATTGAACGGGACCAGGGCATCTCGGAGACCGTCTCCGGGCTGCACGTCTCCGCGTTCCTGGTGGTCGGCACCGTTTCCTCCCTGCTGACCGGTGCGGTCCTGGGGCGTTTTGCCGACCAGCGGCTGCTGGGCATGGTGGGCAGCCTGCTCGCCATGGCCGGGTTCCTCGGGCTGCTGGCTGCACCCGGGCTGTCCCTGGTGTGGGTGGTTGTCAGTGCTTCGGGCTGCGGCAGCATGATTGTCACGGCCCTGTCCCTGTTTAGCCTGCGGACCACCAACCACGTGCAGGCGGCTGCTCTCTCCGGCATGGCGCAGTCTGTTGGCTACGCCATCGGAGCCGCCGGCCCGGTACTCTTTGGCTTCCTTTACGATCTCAGCGGAGGCTGGACCGTCCCGCTGGCGGTCAGCGCCGGCATTATGGGGCTGAGCTGTGCGATGGCGTTCCTCGCCGGCCGCGACCGCGTTCTTCCCGAGCAGCCCCGGCAGCGGCCCGCTGAACCGGCCGGAACCTAGGTCCGCTCGTAGCGCCAGTCGCTGCCGCGCATCACCAGGCGGTGCCGGTCTCCGGGTTGCCCGGCACCTTCAGCGGGGTACTGTTCATCGCCGTGCCAGGCAATGACGGCGTCCGGTTCGTACCCGTCCAGCAGGCGACTGCTGAAGGTCTCCGGTGCCGCGCCGGCAGCATGCTCCACGGCGGCCGCAACGTCCTGGAACTGCTGCAACAGCGTCAACGTGACGAAGGTCGGAGCGACCAGGAGCATTTTGCCGCCGCGGTGCAGCTGCAGGGCATCGACCGGCGCAAGCCATGCGTAATCGATCAGCTCGCCGGGATTGAGGCGCACCTCGCCTCCCGGATAAGCAGCCAGGAAGAACCAGGTCCGCAGCCTCTTGGGCGCCTGCAGCGGCGGAACCCAGCAGGACAGGTCCACCAGTGAGCCGGGAGCGAGCTCCAGCGCGGTTTCTTCCGCTGTTTCGCGGACTCCGGCAATCCGGGCTGCAGCGAGGTCGGCCTCCAGGTGCCGGTTTTCGGCGGATTCTTCGGGGCGCGGCAGGCCAGCGGCCTCATAATCCTCCGGATCCACCCTGCCGCCGGGGAATACCCAGGCGCCGGCAAAAGTCCCGGTATGGCGCGGCCTCTCAAGGAGCAGGACCTCCAGCCCCTCCGCGCCGTCGCGCAGCAGCACCACCGTCGCGGCCGTTCCAACCAATGTCATCGTGTCCCTGCTCCCTGAAGATTGCCCAGCTTGGATCGTACCGAACCCCGGGAAGACCGCGGCCCGGGGTTGCCATGGAGAACGGCGGAGGCTTTGCTGGAGGATCGGAAAGGCAGTTCCAGACATGGACAAGTTCGATATCAAGAAGACCGAGCGCCGTCTCTACTTAGCCGGCAGGGAGTTCGCGCTTGTGGACGTTCCCCGCCAGGACTTTATCGCCATGGACGGCCACGGGAATCCGAATACGTCCCCGGACTACGCCGCTGCCGTCGAGGCCCTCTACTCCGTGGCGTACACCCTGAAGTTCACGGCGAAGCGCACCCTGGGGCGCGACGCCGTCGTCGGACCGCTGGAGGGTCTGTGGCGGGCGGACGATCCGGCGGATTTCGCCGGCGGGAACAAAGACTCCTGGGACTGGACCATGCTCATCAGCCAGCCGGAGTGGATCACGCCGGACATGCTCGCGGCGGCGGTGGACGAGGCACGGACCAAAAAGGGCCTTGCTGCCGTGGACAAAGTGCAGTGGATCTCCCTGTCCGAAGGTCTCTCCGTACAGGTTCTGCACGTGGGATCCTACGACGACGAGGCTCCGTTGCTGGCCCGCCTGCATCACGAATTCATGCCTGGGAACGGGCTGGACTTCAACGGAGACCATCACGAGGTCTACTTGGGGGATCCGCGCCGTACCGCCCCGGAAAAGCTGCGGACGATCCTGCGGCAGCCGGTGCGCCGGACCAGCTAGCCTGCGTTCACATTTGCAACATCCCCATCAAAGGTGTTGTTTCCTCCTGCAAACTGCCGATAGTTTCTAAGCCTACTGTCGATTCGTTGGGGGTATGCCTTCGTGGAAAAACAGATCAGCCTGCAGGTGGACGGCCGTCAGCGGCAGCTGGCCGTTGACACCCGCACAACCGTCCTCGATGCGCTGCGGGACAGGCTGGGAATCACCAGCCCCAAGAAAGGCTGCGACCACGGCCAGTGTGGCAGCTGCACGGTGCTGCTGGACGGCAGGCGCGCGAACTCCTGCCTGGCACTGGCGGTGGCGCACGACGGCGCCGAGATCGTCACCGCTGAAGGCCTCGCCGGCGGCGGGACCCTGCATCCGGTACAGCAGGCGTTCCTGGCGGAAGACGCGTTCCAGTGCGGGTACTGCACGCCGGGCCAGATCTGCTCCGCCGCGGCCGTCATCGAAGAAGCTGCCGCCGGGCATCCGTCATCGGTCACCAAGCCTGGGTCCGATGGTGCCGTGGACCTGACGGATGAGGAGATCCGCGAGCGCATGAGTGGAAACATCTGCCGTTGCGGTGCCTACGCAAACATCCTCGCGGCTGTCCGCCGGAGCGCGGACTTCGAGCATGAGGCAGGCCCGGCGCAGCAGGTGCCCGACGCAGAAATCACTGGGTCACCCACAGCCGAGGGGATGCCCGCTCACCGGGAGGACCATCAGTGAAGCCCTTCGACTACCAGCGCGCCGAAGACCCCGCAGCAGCCGTCACCGCCGTCGCCGAGCGTCCTGACGCAGCGTTCCTGGCTGGCGGAACCAACCTCGTGGACCGCCTGAAACTCGGTGTCACGGAGACCGGCCTGATGGTTGATATCAGCCGTTTGCCGCTGGACAAGGTCACCGAAACCGGCGACGGCGGACTGCTGGTGGGAACCAACGTGCGCAACTCCGACCTCGCTGCCAATGCCCTCATCCGCAGCCGTTATCCGCTGCTCTCGCAGGCCCTCCTGAACGGAGCGTCCGGCCAGCTGCGCAACCTGGCGACGACGGGCGGGAACCTGCTGCAGCGCACCCGGTGTGTGTACTTCCAGAACATCACCACTCCCTGCAACAAACGCGAGCCCGGCACCGGATGCTCAGCCTTGGAGGGCTACAACCGCAACCTGGCCGTCCTTGGCGCCTCCGAGCACTGCGTGGCCACGCACCCCTCCGACATGGCTGTCGCCATGACCGCCCTGGACGCCGTCGTTGTTGTCCTGGGACCCGGCGGCGAGCGCCGGATTCCGATCTCCAAGTTCTACCGGCTCCCCGGGGACACTCCGGAACAGGACACCGGCCTGGGCCACGGAGAGCTCATTACCGCGGTGGAGCTTCCTGCCGTTCCGTACGCAGCCAACTCGGTGTACCGCAAGGTCCGCGACCGGGCCTCCTACGCGTTCGCCCTGGTTTCGGTGGCGGCGGCAGTCGACGTCGAAACGGGCCCGGGCGGGCACCGGATCCGTGAGGCACGCATCGCCTTCGGCGGGGTGGCCCCTATGCCCTGGCGGGCGCGAGCAGCCGAAGAGGTACTCGCGGGCGCGGTTCCCGGCGACGACGTGTTCCGGCAGGCCGCCGACGCGGAACTTGCGGCAGCTGAACCGCTGAGCGGAAACGCGTTCAAGATCCCTATGCTCCGCAACACGTTGGTTTCGGTACTGCGCGGGCTCACCGGCCTCGGATCCGACATGGAGGACACCAGCAATGACTGAACTTCTGCCGGCCCGCGAGATAGGCCTGGGCACCGAGCGCCTCGACGGGATCCTCAAGGTGACCGGCACGGCTCCATACGCCTACGAACAGCCCGCGGCGAACCCGCTGTACCTCTTCCCGGTCCTGTCCACCATCGCCCGCGGCCGGATCACCGCGGTGGATACCTCCGCGGCGGAAGCCGTCGACGGCGTCACCGCCGTGCTCACGCACCTGAATGCTCCGCGGCTGGCCAGCACCGAGGACAAGGAACTGGCAGTGCTGCAGGGGCCAGAGGTTGGCTTCCGGGGGCAGTTCGTGGCGGCCGTGCTGGCGGAGACGCCCGAGTCCGCCCGGGAGGCCGCGGCCGCCGTCGTCCTGGAATATGAAGAACGGCCGCACCGGGCAGTACTGGACCCGGATGATCCGCTGCTGTACCGGCCAGAAGAGCTGAATACGGGAATCGAACCCGACAGCAGCTCCGGTGATATCGACGCAGCGTTCGCCGGCGCGGAGGTTGTGGTCGAGGCGACGTACAGCACCCCGGCGGAGCACAACAATCCCATGGAACCGCACGCCACCACTGCCGAATGGGACGGCCAGACACTGACGCTCTGCGACTCCACCCAAGGTTCGCATGTGGTCAAGGGGACGCTGGCGCCGGTCTTCGGGCTGGCGGAGGAACAGGTCCGGGTCATCTCCCCTTATGTCGGGGGCGGTTTCGGATCCAAGGGCATGCCCCACGCCAACGTGGTGCTGGCCGGGCTGGCTGCGCTCAGCGCCGAGGGGCGGCCGGTGAGGTTCGCCCTCACCAGGCAGCAGATGTTCTCCCTGGCCGGCTACCGCACCCCAACCATCCAGAAGGTCCGGCTGGCTGCGGACGGTAAGGGAACCCTGCGCGGGCTTTCCCTGGACGTGGTGGAGCAGACCTCGGCCACCAAGGAGTTCGCTGAACAGACCCCCGCTCCCATCCGGATGATGTACGCCGCCCCGGCCCGGTCCACCACAACCCGGCTGGCGAAACTGGACATCCCGGTGAACTCCTGGATGCGTGCCCCGGGGGAATGCCCGGGCATGTTCGGCCCGGAAGTCGCCATGGACGAGCTCGCGGAGGCTGTCGGCGCCGATCCCCTGCAGCTGCGGCTGGACAATGACACGCAGACGGACCCGGAGACGGGCAAGCCCTTCGCCTCGCGGCATCTGGCGGAGTGCCTGAAGCTGGGCGCCCGGCACTTTGGCTGGGATGCGCGCAGCCCGCTCCCCCGCCGTCGGCTGGTGGACGGCTGGTGGCAGGGCCTGGGCGTCGCGAGCGCCACCTATCCGTTCATGGCCCAGCCGGGCAACAAGGCGCGCATCCGGTACGACGCCGGAACCGGCCCGGGTGCCGGTGTCTCCGCCGGGCGGGCAGCAGCTGCGGAGGGCGGGCTGGACAGCGCCGGCGTCTACACGGTGCAAATCGGTGCGGCGGACATCGGCACCGGCGCCTGGACCGTGCTGTCACAGATCGCCGCCGACGCCCTCGACGTCCCGCTGGACCGGATCCGGCTGGAAATCGGCGACAGCTCGCTCCCGCTGGCCAGCGTGGCCGGAGGATCCTCGGGGACCGCAAGCTGGGGCGGAACCATCATCGCCGCCGCCGACGCGTTCCGCGCCGACCATGGCGACTCGCCCTCCCCCGGTGCACAGTCCGAAGCATCCCCGCCGAAGAATCCCGCCGCAGAAGAATTCACGCTCCAGTCCTTCGGCGCGCACTTTGCCGAGGTACACGTTAATGCCGACACCGGCGAAGTACGGGTAGCGCGAATGCTCGGAGTCTTTTCCGCGGGGCGGATCATCAACCCGTCGACGGCTCGTTCACAGTTCCTGGGCGGTATGACCATGGGGCTCGGCATGGCACTGCATGAGCAGAGCGTGATGGATCCCAGGTTCGGGATCTTCGTGAACCACGACCTTGCGGAGTACCACGTGCCCACGAATGCAGACGTCCTGGACATGGAGGCGTTGTGGATCGAGGACGATGATCCCCATGCCGGAAAACTCGGTGCCCGCGGCATTGGCGAGATCGGCATTGTGGGCGCAGCGGCCGCCGTCGTGAATGCGGCCTACAACGCCACGGGCATCCGGGTGCGGGAACTACCCCTGACACCGGACAAATTCCTGGCCTAAGCCCGGGCACACCCCAACCCGCCCCGGTCCGCACACCTTGCGGCCCGGGGCGGATCTTTTGGTCTGCCTATTGCATTAGTGTGCGTGACACACCATAGTGTGAGTCATGGACCAAGAACTGCTGGGTGGACATCTCCAGGAACTGCGTCGCGGAACCGTGGTGCTGGCCTGCCTCTCCATCCTCAAACAACCCGGCTACGGCTACGGCCTGCTTGAAGCACTGGAGCAGGCCGGGTTCGCCGTTGAAGCCAACACCCTCTACCCGCTGCTGCGCCGCCTTGAAAAGCAGGGACTGCTCACCAGCTCCTGGGACACCGAAGAGGCGCGTCCGCGCAAGTTCTACACCACCAGCGAGCAGGGCACCGAGCTCCTAGACGCACTGCTGAAGGACTGGGAAGCGCTCCACGCCTCCATCCGTCAGCTCAACGAAGGAAATGCATCATGAGTACTCTCACTGACCGTTATGTCTTCGCCGCCCTGCGCTCCATCCCGGAAGGCCAGCGCGGCGACATCGAGCGGGAACTCCGCGGCTCCATCACCGACGACGTCGAAGCGCGGGTGGAGGGCGGACAGGCACCTGCCGACGCCGAAGCCGCGGTACTCACCGAACTCGGAGATCCGGCCCGCCTGGCTGCCCAGTACAGCGGCCGGCCGCTGTACCTCATTGGCCCGGACCTGTTCCTCGACTGGTGGCGGCTGCTGAAAACCCTTGCCATCATTCTCACGCCGCTGTCCTTCGTCGGCTCGGTCGTGGTGCGGATGGCCCTCGATCCCGGCGAGCCTGCCGGGGCCTTCGGCGCAGCGATCGGCACCGCGGTCAACGTCCTGGTGCACATCGGCTTCTGGGTCACGCTGACCTTCGCGATCATCCAGTTCAACGGGACCCGCCGGAAGGACCTGGGCCTGCAGCCGTGGTCCCCCGCCATGCTGCCCCAGGTTCCACGGAAGTCCCAGGTTTCCCTCGGCGACACCATCGCCACGGTAGTGCTGGTTGCCTTCTTCATTGGCCTGCTGCTCTGGCAGCGGATCGGGTCGCTGCTGTACCTGAACGGGGAACCGGTGCTGGTCCTGCAGGAAAGCCTCTGGAATTTCTGGCTTCCGTACGTGATCGTCCTGCTGGTCATCGAGGCGGGGTTCGCCGTCGTGCTGTATCTGGCCGGACGGTGGACCTCTGCCTTCGCGGTGGTCAATGCCGTTCTGGCGCTGGCCTTTATGGTTCCGGTGCTCTGGCTGCTGGCCACGGACCGGGTCTTCGACTGGACCTTCCTGTCCAGTGTGGACTGGGGTGCGGACGCTTCGACCTGGATCGCCGGCATCACGGCTGCGCTGGTCCTGTTTATCAGCCTGTGGGATATCGGGGACGGATTCCTCAAGGCCTGGAAGTCCAACCGGCCGGCACCGGTTCCAGCTGACGTCCGGTAGCCAACCACGACGGCGCCGCCCGGGAATGATTCCCGGGC
>NZ_JAXIOO010000059.1:0-14229 GCF_049311065.1 Arthrobacter sp. 7Tela_A1
GGCGCGCACCGTTTGGTGCGCGCCTGCGGGCAGCGGTCCAGGCACGCGGGCCCCTCTGCGTCGGCATTGATCCCCATCCCGGCCTGCTGGCTGCCTGGGGATTGAACGACGACGCCGCCGGCCTGGAGCGTTTCTCGCTCACCGTCCTGGATGCGGTGGGGGACCGGGCAGCTGCGCTGAAACCGCAGGTGGCACTGTACGAACGCCACGGTTCCGCCGGCATCGCGGTGCTGGAGAAGCTCCTGGCAGCCTGTGCGCAGTCGGACGTCCTGACCATCGCGGACGCCAAACGCGGGGACATTGGCTCCACCATGGCCGCGTACGCTGATGCCTGGCTGCGTGAAGGATCGCCCCTGGCCGCGGACTCGGTGACGCTTAGCCCGTACCTGGGCTACGAATCGCTGCGTCCGGCACTGGACCTGGCGGCAGCTACCGGCCGCGGGGTGTTTGTTTTGGGCCTGACGTCGAATCCGGAAGGTGCCTCCGTCCAGCACGTCGGAGGAGAACGCTCGGTCGCCGCCCGCATTGTTAATGCCGTGGGTGCCGAAAACGCCGGGGAGCTGCCTCTGGGTTCCACCGGCCTCGTGGTTGGCGCGACCGTCGGCACGGCGCTGGCAGATCTGGGCATTGACCTGGAAGCCGCAAACGCGCCGATCCTGGCTCCGGGCCTGGGTGCCCAGGGTGCTACGGGCCGGGACCTGCAGGCCACGTTCGGCGGCGCCTACCGCAACGTCCTGGCCACCTCCAGCCGGGAGATTCTTAAAGCGGGTCCGGACAAAGCGTCGCTGCAGGCGGCAGCGGAGCGGACGCTGGAAGGGCTGCCCCGCTGGTAGGAGGTTCGCTGCGGCTTTCGGAGCCGGTATCCGTTGCAAAGCGGACACCTTGCGGATAGGTTCGGACACTAGCCCAAGTAACCGACTGACCGCCGGGCCAAACAGGGCCTGGGCGGTCTGACTTCGTTCGGGAGAGTCAATTGAACCTCAAACCACTGACTGAAGCAGAGCGCACCAGGGCGCGGGAAAAGGCCACCGCCGCCCGCACGGTGCGGGCTGAGATTAAGTCCAGGATCAAGTCCGGTGATCTCTCCATCGAAGAGGTCATCGTTTCGCGTTCCGGCGAGGAAGCCGTGGGGCGCCTGAAGGTAGTCGACCTGCTCCGTGCACTGCCCGGTGTGGGGGAGCGGCGCGCAGCTGGAATAATGGCTACCGTGGGTATCGCCCCGACCCGCCGCGTGCGGGGTCTCGGTGTCCACCAGCGCAAGGCGCTGATTGAATTGCTCGAGTCCGACTGAGCCTGTTCCGCGCACCGCGGGCGGCGGCGTCGGACCTTCAACAAACCAAGTGAGGTCTACGTGTCGCAACCGCGGCTGACAGTTCTGGCAGGTCCCACCGCCGTTGGCAAAGGCACTGTGTCCACCTACATCCGGGACAACTACCCGGATGTCTGGCTTTCCGTATCCGCCACGACCAGGGCTCCGCGCCCGGGCGAAGAAAACGGCGTCCACTACTTCTTCGTCAGCGGCGAGGAGTTCGACCAGCTGATCGCCGACGGCCAGATGCTGGAGTGGGCAGTCGTCCACGGCCATAACCGGTACGGGACGCTGAGGCGGACGGTCGAGGCAGCGATGGCAGAGGGCCGGTCGGTCCTGCTGGAAATCGATCTGCAGGGAGCGCGCCAGGTCAAGGAGTCCATGCCCGAGGCTAATTTCGTCTTCCTGGCACCGCCGTCGTGGGACGAAATGGTCCGCCGTTTGGTCGGCCGGGGCACGGAAACACCCGATGAGCAGCAGCGCCGGCTGGAAACCGCTAAACTGGAACTTGCTGCCGAGCCCGAGTTCGATCACACTGTCATCAACGATGACGTTCAGCGGGCTGCAGCAGAGCTCGTTTCACTCATGGGGATCAGCCCTCGCCAACGCTGAGCTGCTGTTCTTGATCCGCACGAAAACTTTGGAGATCTTTTGTCTACCCAGCCTGAAGGCATCATCAACCCGCCGATCGACGACCTGCTGACGGCCGCTGATTCCAAGTACGCCCTGGTCATCTACGGCGCCAAGCGCGCCCGCCAGATCAATGCCTACTACTCCCAGCTGCACGAAGGCCTGTTCGAATACGTTGGCCCGCTGGTGGAAACCAAGCTCAACGAGAAGCCGCTGTCCATCGCCCTGCGCGAGATCAACGACGGCATGCTGGTGGTCCGCGCGAACGAAACCGCGGAATAAGCCGCTGGCGGAACCACCGTAAGGGAGGTAGGGCAGGCGTGCGCATTGTCCTGGGGGTAGGCGGCGGCATCGCAGCCTACAAGTCGGCATCGCTGCTGCGCCTGTTCACCGAAGCCGGACACACCGTCCAGGTCGTGCCCACGGAGGCGTCCACGCGTTTTGTCGGCATCGCCACATGGGAGGCGCTGTCCGGCCACCCCGTCAGTACTACGGTGTTCGACGCCGTGGACACGGTGAACCACGTCCGGCTCGGCCATGAGGCCGACCTGATCGTGGTGGCACCGGCCACCGCGGACCTGCTGGCGCGGGCCGCGGCAGGACTGGCCTCCGACCTGCTGACCAATACGCTGCTGATGGCACGCGGGCCCGTGTTCTTCGCCCCGGCCATGCACACCGAAATGTGGAACCATCCCGCCACCCAGGCGAACGTGGCCGCCCTGCGGTCGCGCGGGGCCGTCGTCATGGAACCGGCATCGGGCCGGCTCACCGGCAAGGACTCAGGTCCCGGCCGACTGCCGGAACCGTCGGAGATTTTTGCCGCCGCCCTGGCAGCAGCCGCGCCTGTACGGGCCGCTGCGGGCCGGCTGGCGGGAAAGACCGTAACGGTCACCGCCGGAGGTACCCGGGAACCCCTGGACCCGGTCCGCTTCCTCGGCAACCGCTCCTCCGGGAAACAAGGCGCTGCCATCGCCGAAGCTGCCCTTGCTGAGGGTGCCCGTGTCCGGCTCATCGCTGCCCATATGGAGGTCCCTGTTCCGGCCGGCGCCGAGCTGGTGCAGGTCGAGACCGCCCTGGAACTGCGCGACGCGGTGCATCAGTCCGCAGCGGAGACAGACATCCTGGTGATGGCTGCCGCCGTCGCGGACTTCCGCCCCGGCGAGCTGGCCGAGAACAAAATCAAGAAACGCGACGACGGAGCCGATCCGGTCATCACCCTGGTGCGGAACCCCGACATCCTGGCTGAGACTGTGCAGCGGCGTGCCAAACTAGGGACCGGCCCGGCCCTGATCGTCGGCTTTGCCGCCGAAACCGGTGACGGCACGTCCTCTGTCCTGGAATACGGGCGCCGCAAGCTGGAACGCAAGGGCTGTGACCTGCTGGTCCTGAACCAGGTAGGCCGTTCGCTGGTCTTCGGCCAGGACACCACTGAGGTGCGGATACTCTCCCCGCAGGACGCCCCCGGAACCGAGCCGGTTACTGTTTCCGGCACCAAGGCGGAGATCGCCGGGCACATCCTGGACCGGATTGCCGAAGAGCTTGACGTGCCCCTGCCGTCGCTTTAACCCAAGTAACCGTAAGAAGTTAGCCGACGCTGCTGTGCCCCGAGTCGCACCGCACGTCCCCCGAAGGGGAGTGTCCCCGGAACGAAGTAGAGTAAACCCGTGACTTCCAGCAATACGCCTGCCAGCGCCGAGCGCACCCTCCGGCTGTTCACCTCCGAGTCTGTGACGGAGGGGCACCCGGACAAAATCTGTGACCAGATCAGCGACGCGATCCTGGACGGCCTGCTCAAGGCAGACCCCGAATCCCGGGTTGCCGTGGAGACCCTCGTGACTACCGGACTGGTGCACGTCGCGGGTGAGGTGACCACGGAAGGCTACGTGGAGATTCCCCAGCTGGTCCGGGACACGATTCTGGACATCGGGTACGACTCGTCTGCCAACGGGTTCGACGGTGCCCGCTGCGGCGTCTCCGTCTCGATCGGCCAGCAGTCCCCGGAAATCGCCTCGAGGGTCTTTAACTCGGTGGAGAACCGCTCCGGGACCTCCGTCGACCCCTTCGATGCGCAGGGAGCCGGCGACCAGGGCATTATGTTCGGTTTCGCCAGTGACGAGACCAGTGTCCTCATGCCCACGCCCATTTGGCTGGCACACCGGCTCTCAGAGCGCCTGACCCAGGTCCGCAAGAACGGCATGCTGCCCTACCTGCGTCCGGACGGCAAGACGCAGGTGACCATCGGGTACGACGGCGACCGTCCGGTTTCCGTTGACTCCGTGGTCGTCTCCACCCAGCACGCCGCAGACCTGGACCAGGAGAAGCTGCACGCTGACATGATTTCCCAGGTGGTGGAGCCGGTCCTGGCTGGTACCGACCTGGATACCTCGAACGTCCGGCACATCATCAATCCCGGCGGGCCCTTCGTGATCGGCGGCCCGGTTGGGGACGCCGGACTGACCGGCCGGAAGATCATCGTCGACACCTACGGCGGTTTCTCCCGCCACGGCGGCGGAGCGTTCAGCGGCAAGGACCCGAGCAAGGTGGACCGCTCAGCTGCATACGCCATGCGCTGGGTGGCCAAGAACGTGGTGGCCGCCGGCCTGGCCCGCCGGGTGGAAATCCAGATTGCCTACGCCATCGGCATGGCCCGCCCCGTGGGTATCTACGTCGAAACTTTCGGCACCGAAACGGTGGACCCGGCGCGCATTGCCGACGCCATTGAGAACGTGTTCGACCTGCGTCCGCTGGGCATCATCAACGCCCTGGACCTGAAGCGGCCCATCTACCAGAAGACTGCGGCACACGGCCACTTCGGCCGTGAAGAGGAAGGCTTCACCTGGGAGCGCCTCGACAAGGTCGAGGACCTGCGCAGCTACTTCAACGCCTAGCCCCCATGGGAGAGCGGGCCGGCCACGGCACCCCGGAAAGCGAGGCCGTCCAGCTTTCGCTGCTGCACGGCTTTGCCCAGCCGGCAGCTCCGGTCGGCAAGGCCCAACCGGCACCGGCCCTGCCGATTGCGCGCGTACTGCTGGATTCACCGCTTCCGCACCTTGACCGCCCGTTCGATTACCTTGTCCCGGCGGAGCTCGACGGCGCGGCGCTACCCGGCGTGCGCGTGAAGGTCCGGTTCGGGGGCCAGGAGCTTCCCGGTTTCCTCACCGCGCGGCTGGAATCCACGGAGACTGCCGCCCGGCTGGTGCACCTCGGCAAGGTGGTATCACCGGTGCCCGTCCTCAGTCCGGAGATCCTTTCGCTGGCCGAGGCCGTGGCGGCACGGTATGCGGGATCGGTTCACGATGTGCTGCGCGTGGCAGTACCGCCGCGCGTTGCCCGGGTGGAGAAGGAATTCGCCGGCCGGACGGTCACCGGGTCCCTGAAGGCCGATCTCCCCGGCAGCGGTCCCGGCACCGGCGCCGAAGCCGCCGGAACCGATGCCCCCGGCGCCGAAGCCGGGAGCGTCCCGGAGACCACCAGCCCCTTCCGCCTCTACCCGCACGGTCCACGGTTCCTGGGGCACCTGGCCGCCGGTCACAGCCCGCGTGCGGTCCTGGCCTCGCTGCGGGGTTACGGCCCCGACGCATGGCCGGAGGAGATTGCGGCCGCTGTTGAGGCGACGGTGCTCTCCGGGCGCGGTGCCGTCGTCGTCGTGCCGGACCAGAAGGACCTGGCGCGCGTCATGGCAGCCCTGCAGGCCCGCATACCCGAAGGTACGGCCGTGCGCCTGACGGGTGAAGACGGTCCGACGCCGCGCTACCGCAGCTTCCTCCAGCTCCTCTACGGGGATGCGTCTGTTGCCGTAGGCACGCGCTCTGCGGCCTACGCTCCGGTGGCCAACCTGGGCCTGGTCTGCATCTGGGATGACGCCGACGGCCTGCACGCCGAGCAGCGGGCCCCGTACCAGCATGCCCGTGACGTCCTGCTGCTGCGGGCAGAGGCTGCAGGAGCCGGCATGCTCGTCGCCTCCCATGCCCGCAGTACCGAAGCGCAGCGGCTTGTCGAGTCCGGGTGGGCGGCCGCGCTCAGCGCCGAGCGTCCGCTGGTCCGGAAGTCCACGCCGCGGGTGGTGAGCACCGCCGATAGCTTCAGCATGGAACGCGACCCGCTTGCCGCGCGGGCCCGGATCCCGCACGCTGCCTGGAAAGCTGCACAGGATGGTCTCAAGCGCGGGCCGGTGCTTGTACAGGTGGCTCGTACCGGATTTTCACCTGCCCTGTCCTGCCAGGACTGCCGTGAACCCGCACGCTGCCGGCAATGCCAGGGTCCGCTGGCGCAGGCCGGCCGCAACGCCCTGCCCGCCTGCCGCTGGTGCGCACGGCCGGAACCGCGGTGGCATTGCCCTTCCTGCGGAAGCTTCCGGCTTCGTGCTTCGACCGCCGGTGCCGGCCGCACTGCCGAAGAACTGGGGCGGGCCTTTCCGTCGGTGCCCGTCATTTCCTCCGCCGGAGACCATATCCGCACCGAGGTTCCGGATGCGCCGGCGCTGGTGGTGGCAACTCCGGGAGCCGAGCCCGTTGCGCCGTCCGGTTACGCCGCCGGCCTGCTGCTGGACGGCACGGCCATGCTGTCGCGGCAGTCACTGCATGCGCAGGAAGAGACCCTGCGGCGCTGGCTGACCGCCGCCGCGCTGGTTCGGCCCGCCGCCGACGGGGGAGTGGTGGTGGTGACTGCAGACGACTCCGCCACCGTGGGACATCTCCTGCGGTGGGACCCGGCAGGTGCAGCGGAGCGGGAGCTGGGGCTCCGCCGGGAACTGGGGTTGCCTCCGGCGGTCAGGTTTGCCGAGCTCACCGGTTCCCGGGAAGGCCTCGAGGGATTCATTGCCCGGCTGGCGGTGCCGGACACGGCACGGATCGTGGGTCCGGCACCGGTGGAGGACACGGCGTCGTACCGCAGCGAGGAACAGGGGACACTGAACGGTGCGTTGCGCTGGCGCACGCTGTGCTTCTTCCCCTATGCCGACGCTGCCGCACTCACCTCGGCGATGCGCGCCGCCAAGGCTGCCCTCTCGGCCCGCCGCACCGGTGATCCTGTCTACATCAGGGTTGACGGACAAGACATCCTGTAGCCGCCTAGGCAGCTTCGCCGGGGAGCTCCTGCCGGGGAAAAACGACTGGGACGCTTCGCCGGCGTCCTTCCGTCACGGGAAGGTACAGGCTCAGGACTCCGGCGGCATAGTGCGGCGCAATCCCGGCAGCGTCAACGCTTTCACCGACCATCACGCGGCGGAGGATCTGCCCGGCTTCCCGGTCACGGACGTCCCAGCGGGTATCCCGGTCCATGCCCCGAAGCGTGCGGTAAGCACGGATCACGACAGCTGGTCCGTCTATTTCCACCTGGAGGGAACCGGGATCAATTCCCGGAAGATCTGCATTGAGCACCAGGTAGCCATCGGTCCGGTAAAGGTCGACGGCGGTGCCTCCTCGCGCCGCGCTGCGCGCCTGCAGTACCGCCCTGAGATGTTCGGGATCCCGGGGCAGGTCCCCCATGGGCATGTCGATCAACTCCTGCAAAGTCGTTCTTGGTGTAGCAATTTTAGGTCCGGCGTTTCTGCCTTCCCCAATTGAAACGGTGTGAGTTAGGCCAAACCGGCGCGTAGGCCGGCGGAAGTACTCGTGATAGACAGGATGCTGATAATTCATCTGTGTGTCCGGGGGAGCACGCCTGAAAGGAGATCCATGTCCTATCCCGAGAAGAGCCGTGAGATCCAGCTTGCGTCGCGCCCCGACGGGTGGCCCGCGGACGAGAATTTCCGGCTCACGGAGGTGCCGGTCCCGGAGCTGCAGGACGGCCAGGTGCTGGTCCGGAACACCCTGATGTCCGTTGATCCGTACATGCGGGGGCGGATGAATGACGCAAAGTCCTACGTGCCGCCCTTCCAGCTTGACCAGCCCCTGGAAGGCGGCGCAGTGGGTGAAGTCGTGGAATCACGATCCGGGGCGCACAAGCCGGGGGACACCGTGCTGCACAGCTGCGGCTGGCGGGACTACGCGGTGGTGGACGGAAAGCGGGCCCGGGGAATCGACACCGGGCTGGCACCGGCCAGCGCCTACCTCGGTGCGCTGGGACTCACTGGACTCACGGCCTGGGCAGGGCTGACCAAAGTCGCGGAATTCAAGGAGGGCGACGCAGTTTTCGTGTCCGGAGCTGCCGGGGCGGTCGGCTCCATGGCCGGACAGATCGCCAAGGCACTGGGCGCCGGCCGCGTTATGGGCAGCGCCGGGTCCCCGGAGAAGGTGGAGCGCCTGCTGGAACTGGGGTTCGACGCCGCGTTCAACTACCACGACGGTCCGGTGAAGGACCAGCTCAGGGAAGCAGCCGCCGGGAACGGCATTGACGTCTACTTCGACAATGTGGGGGGCGAGCACCTGGAAGCTGCCATTTCCGTCCTGAACAAATACGGCCGGGTGGCCATGTGCGGAGCCATCTCTGCCTACAACAGCACCGAGCCGCAGTGCGCTCCCCGGAACCTGTTCCAGGCGATCGGCAAGGAACTCACGCTGCGCGGCTTCATTGCCAACAGCTACAACCGGTACGCCGGCGAATTCGCCGGGCTGATGGCCGGATGGCTGCGGGACGGGAAAGTCAGCTACGACGAGACCTTCGTTGACGGCTTGGAGAACGCACCCCGGGCCTTCATCGACATGATGAAAGGCGCCAACCGGGGCAAGATGGTCGTCCGGCTGGCCTAGCCCTTCGGGGGCCGCCGGTCAGTTCGGCGGCGTCGGTCCCGGCGTTTGCCGGCGAACAGGCGGGACGCCTCTTCCGCGGCCTGCACCAGCTGTGCCCCGGAGTTGTCCCAGTCGTACTCGGCTGCCCGCCGTACCCCGGCGCCCGAGGCCTCCTGCCAGCGTTCCGGCGTCGAAAGTTCATCCACTGCCGAGGCAAACGCCTTGGGACGGTCGGGGTCCACCAGGAGGGCAGCTCCGCCGGAGACCTCGCGGAAGATGGGAATGTCGCTGGCAATCACCGGCGTGCCGGCGGCCATGGATTCGATCACCGGCAGCCCGTAGCCCTCCGCCTTGGAGAGCGTGACCAGGGCTGTTGCCCGCCGCAGCAGGGAATCATAGTCCTCGTCGTTCACGCCGTTGTGGAACACGAGGCTCGCGGGGTCTTCGGTGAGCGCTTCCAGCTCCGCACGCCGTTCCGGAGTGATCCGGCTGAGCAGATGCAATTCGTAGCCGGGAAGACCGGACATGCCGCGGACGATCGTTTCGACATTCTTGTAGGGCATGAACGATCCCATGTAGAGCAGGATCTTCTCCGGCGGGCTGCCGGCATCCCGGGGGACAGTGCCGGGCTGCGGAGCGTTGGAGACCAGGCGCACCGGGCGCCGGGTCAGCCGGTGCCGCGTCATCAGGTCCTTCGTGGTGTGGCTGATGGTGGCGACGACGTCAGCGCGGTTGAGCAAGAGGCGCTGCGGCCAGTAGGCCAGATGGTAGAGCCGCCACAGCAGGCGCACCGGTGCCGGCAGGAAACCCGGAGGTGTTGGGTTCTGGTAGTAGATCAGGTCGTGCAGGGTCAGGATCAGCGGATACTGCCGGCCCCAGGACCCCATGGTCTGCATCGGGCAGACGACGGCGTCGGCGCCCAGCTTGTTCACATGGCGGGCCACGAAGAGTTCGGCGGGGGAGAGCGGTGAATTGATCTTGGTCCAGGGCACGTCCGGCAGCAGTGCGAGCTGCCGTTCATCGCTGATGAGCATATGGACCTCGGCGCGGCGGGAGACCGCTTCAATGAGGCTGGCGCCGTAGCGGCTGATCCCGTCGTGCTGGTCCGTGCGGGTGAACCGGGCGTCGAAGACGATTTTCATGAGGTGACGTGCCTCCGCTCCAGGAAATCGGTGATGAGCGCTGCAGCGGTATCGGGTGCCTCGTAGTGGACCAGGTGGCCGACTCCCTCGATGATCTCCAGCTCTGCGTCCGGAATCATTGAGGCCAGGCGCTGCTGGGCTGGGATTGAACCGAGGTCGTCCCGGTCCGCTGCGATCAGCAGGACGGGCATGCCGAGCCGTGCTGCCGAATCCCGCACCGTTTCGGAAATGGAGGACCGGAAAGCTTCCAGGACGACGGCGCGGGAGGCAAAGGCGCTGAAGTAGGCATCGTGCTGGGCATGGATCCAGCGGCGCAGTCCCGGGACACGGGTCTTTGCCATGAGCACACTCATGGCACGGACAATCAGCGGATTCGTCAGCAGTGCGTGCCCCGGGCGTTCCGGCAGTTTCGCCGCGGCCAGGTAATACAGCTCGGCGATCTTGCTCGTGATGCCCTTGGGGCCTTCCAGTGCCGGTTCGCAGATCGGGTTGACCAGGATGAGTTCACTGATCAGCTCCGGGGAGCCGGCAGCCAGGCGGGCGGCGATGATGGACCCAAAGGAATGGCCGAGCAGGACGGTTCGGGGGCTGAGTCCGAGCGCCAGGAACGACCCGCGCACGAAATCAGCGTACGCCTGCGCATCATGCGTGCCCGGCAGGACTGCGCCTTGGCCGAATCCTGGCAGGTCCGGCACGATCACCCGGTGCGCCGGCAGTGCCTCGACAATGCGGAGCAGGCCGTGGTGGTCTCCGCGGAAGCCGTGCACCATGAAAATCGCCGGCCCTTCCTCCCGGTCCGCAGCGGCGGGGAAGTCCCAGAAACGCTGCGCGGTTCCCAGCACCGGGAGAGTACGGATATTGCCCTGGCGTTCGTAGGGCAGCGGGACTCCGCCGGAAACTGCGTGCCGGTGAAGCAAGGCCACTAGTTCACCTCGCTGGGATCTGACCCGGTGCGGCGGCCGCAGTCGAGTCCATTGAGCGCGGACATCTGTTCGGCACTGAGCTCGAAGGAGAAAATGTCCAGGTTGGCGGCCATCCGGTCTTCGCTGCTTGCCTTCGGGATCACGGTGTTGCCGTTCTGGAGGTGCCAGCGCAGGATGACCTGTGCGGCCGAGCGCCCGGTGTCCCCGGCGATGGCTTTGACGACCGGATCCGCAAGTACAGCGCCGCGGCCCAGGGGACTCCAGGCGACGGTGCGGATCCCATGCGCGTCGTGGAATTTCTTCAGGTCCGACTGGTTCAGCCACGGGTGAGCCTCCACCTGGTTCACCGCGGGCACCACACTGGACGCGTCCATGAGCTCTTCCAGGTGCTCCCGATGGAAATTCGAGACGCCGATCGCCCGGATACGCCCCTGGGCATACAGCTCTTCGAGAGCACGGTAGGTTTCCGTGAACAGGCCGCGGGCCGGACAGGGCCAGTGGATCAGGTACAGGTCAAGGTAGTCGAAGCCGAGTTTTTCCATGGACGTGTCAAAGGCACGGAACGCGGCGTCGTACCCCTGGTCGGTGTTCCACAGTTTCGACGTGACGAAGAGGTCTTCCCTGACCACATGCCCGGCGTCGGTAAAGTTCCGGACCGCTTTTCCAACGCCCTCTTCGTTTCCATACAGGGCAGCCGTGTCGATATGCCGGTAGCCGAGCGTGAGCGCCGCACTGACCAGGGCAGCGGTGTCCGCTGGAGGCACCTTGTAGGTCCCGTACCCAGCCTGGTCCATGAGTACGCCGTTGTTCAGGGTCACTTTTGCTGCCGGTTCCATGCTGCAACTCTACCGAGAGAAGCAGGCATGCACTTCGTTCGGCACCGCGCCGGCGGGACCGGTATTCCAAACCCCTACTGGAGTTTCCCCTGGTTTATGGCCTTTTGGGGAAAAGCTTGATTCCATAGGGCCTTACAGTGCGCCGAGAGGCTCCCAAAGTGGAATCTCGCTTGAAGCGCCTCCTGAGCAGTGCTTTTATCCTCACTTACACCCTTAGCGCGAAACTAACGGATCGGAGGAGAGTCGTGGTGACTCTTGGACAGGTATTCCTCAGCGAAATGATGGGGACCGCAGCGCTGATAGTCCTGGGCTGCGGCGTTGTCGCCAACGTCGCCCTTGGCAAGACGAAGGGCAACGGCGGCGGGTTTTTGATGGTCAACTGGGGATGGGGCATCGGCGTGTTTGCCGGTGTGTACGCCTCCGCCATTTCCGGCGCACACATCAACCCCGCTGTGACCGTCGGCATCATCACCAGCGGCGCCGACGAGTTCGTTCCCGGCGTCGAGGTTTCCATCGGTTCTACGCTTGTCTACTTCGCAGGTCAGATGCTCGGAGCCATGATCGGCGCCGTTGCCGCCTGGCTGGCATACAAGAAGCAGTTCGACGACGAGGCGGATCCCGCGAACATCCTTGGCGTCTTCTCCACCGGTCCTGCGATCCGTTCGTACGGCTGGAATGCCGTGACGGAAGTTATCGGCACGTTCATGCTGATGTTCACTATCGTGGCCTTCGCCGGTACGCCCTCGGGTCTTGGCCCGCTGGCCGTGGCGCTGCTGGTCGTCGGCATTGGTGCATCACTGGGCGGACCTACCGGTTACGCCATCAACCCTGCCCGTGACCTCGGCCCGCGTATTGTCCACGCACTGCTTCCCATCCGGAACAAGGGCAACAGCGATTGGTCGTACGCCTGGGTTCCGGTCGTCGGCCCGCTGGTCGGCGGCGCCCTCGGCGGCTGGGTAGGCTCGTACATTCCACTGCCCGAGATCCTGTAGGCCCGTAACCCACCGGTTCACCCAGACATTCACTCGAAGGAGAGAGAACGTGTCAGACAGCAAGCAGCAGTACGTCATAGCGATCGACCAAGGCACCACGAGCAGCCGCGCGATCGTCTTCGACCACGACGGCAAGATTGTCTCCGTGGGGCAGAAAGAGCACGAACAGATTTTCCCCCGCGCCGGGTGGGTCGAACACGATCCCATGGAAATCTGGACCAACGTCCGCGAAGTCGTCGGAACTGCACTGTCCAAGGCGAACCTCACCCGCCACGACATCGCCGCCGTCGGCATCACCAACCAGCGTGAGACTGCAGTTGTCTGGGACCGGAACACCGGCAAGCCCGTGTACAACGCCATCGTCTGGCAGGACACGCGTACCCAGCCGATCGTGGACGAACTGGCCAAGGACGGCGGCCTCGAGCGCTTCAAGGCCACGGTGGGCCTGCCCCTGGCAACCTACTTCTCCGGCACCAAGATCAAATGGATCCTGGACAACGTTGAAGGGGCGCGGGAGAAGGCTGAAAACGGCGACCTGATGTTCGGCAACACCGACTCCTGGGTCACCTGGAACCTCACCGGCGGCATCGACGGCGGCGTGCACATCACCGACGTTTCCAACGCGTCCCGGACCATGTTCATGGACCTGGACTCGCTGACCTGGGACCAGTCCATCCTCGATGCCTTCGGAGTTCCCGCCTCAATGCTCCCGGAGATCCGTTCCTCCTCCGAGATCTACGGCAAGGTGCACGGCTCCCAGTTGCTGCGCGAAACGCCGGTAGCCGGCATCCTCGGTGACCAGCAGGCAGCAACCTTCGGTCAGGCTGCCTTTGGCGTCGGCGACGCGAAGAACACCTACGGAACCGGCAACTTCCTGATCTTCAACACCGGCGAAGAGAAGATCATGTCGGAGAACGGCCTCCTCACCACGGTGGCCTACAAGATCGGCGATGCCGCGCCGATCTACGCGCTGGAAGGCTCCATCGCCGTCACGGGTTCCTTGGTGCAGTGGCTGCGGGACAATCTCGGCATCATCCGGTCCGCACCGGAAATCGAGCAGCTGGCCAGCGCGGTGGAGGACAACGGCGGCGTCTACATCGTCCCGGCGTTCTCCGGACTGTTTGCCCCGCACTGGCGTTCCGACGCCCGCGGCGCCATCGTGGGGCTCACCCGGTACGTGAACAAGAACCACATTGCCCGCGCTGCCCTGGAAGCCACGGCGTTCCAGACACGGGAAGTCCTTGACGCCGTGAACGCCGATTCGGGTGTTCCGCTGACCGAAATGCGCGTCGACGGCGGAATGGTCGCCAACGACGCACTGATGCAGTTCCAGGCGGACATCCTGGGTGTGGACGTCGTCCGTCCCGAGGTCGTGGAGACCACCGCACTCGGTGCCGCCTACGCCGCCGGCCTCGCCGTCGGTTTCTGGAACTCCACGGACGAGGTGGCAGCGAACTGGAATGAAGGTAAGCGCTGGACTCCGAACATGGACCAGGCAGAGCGTGAGCGGCAGATGCGGCTGTGGAGCAAGGCAGTGACGCGCACCTTCGACTGGGTGGACGAGGACGTGCTCTAGCCCGTTCCTGTCCTGTCCTTTGCAGAAGTGGGGGGGCGGGCGGGGGGGGGCGGGGGGGGGGCGGCGGGGGGGGGGGTGGGGGGGGGGGGGGCGGCTCAGGACACGGCCGCCAACGCGCGGCAACCATGAAGAAATCCACGCACGGCTCAGTAC
>NZ_JAXIOO010000060.1:0-11705 GCF_049311065.1 Arthrobacter sp. 7Tela_A1
GGGGGGCGGGGCGTCGGTCGACCCACTCACCGATGCGCCCTTGCGGGGGGGTCCCGGGGCCGGCGGGCCCGGGGGGCGATTCGCGCGACCTGGCGGGCAGCCAGATCCACGCGCACGTTGCCGAAACTGACGGCCGGGCTGTCCTGCGCCGCACCGGTGCGGCGCTTTAGGGCACGGATGCGGGCCAGCAGTTCCTCTGCGGAAAAGGGTTTTGTTACGTAGTCGTCCGCACCCAGGTCGAGGGCGCGGACTTTCTCAGCGGAATCGGAGCGTCCGGAAATCACCAGGATGGGCATGGAGCTCCAACCGCGTACCGCTTCGATGACTTCCATGCCGCTGAGGCCGGGCATGCCCAGATCCAGGACCATCAGGTCCGGGTGGCTGTCCACGGCCCGGCGCACCGCTGCTGCGCCGTCCTGGGCTGCCACCACCTCATAGCCGTACGCCGCCAGCGTGATTTTCAGGGCCCGCAGGATCTGGACGTCGTCGTCAGCGAGCAGGATCTTCACAGTGCCGCCGCGGGATCCGCGTGCCGGGAGACGGGCGCAGCCGGCAGGCTGAGCACCATGGTCAGTCCTCCGCCGGGTGTCTTTTCCGTCTCCAGGGTGCCGCCCATCCCTTCCATGAATCCTTTCGCCACAGCCAGGCCCAGGCCCAGGCCGGTCGTGTTGTCGGTGTCGCCCAGCCGCTGGAAGGGAACGAACAGCTCTTCTCCGCGCTCGGGGGAGATCCCCGGTCCGCAGTCTATGACGCGCAGTTCCACCGTGCCGCCGAATTCGCTGGCCGTGAGCAGCACCTTGGCATCCGGCGGGGAGAAGCGGACGGCGTTGGCGAGTACGTTCACCAGTACCCGCTGCAGCAGCACGGCGTCCCCGAGCACGGGAGGCAGGCCGGGGGCCAGGTCAAGCTGTACTTCGGCCGGCCCCATACCGAGTTCCTCGAGCGCCGGCAGCACCGCGTCTGCGGCTTCCAGCGGCACCAGCGAGACCGCCAGGGCTCCGGCCTGCAGCCGGCTGACGTCCAGGAGGCTGGTCACGAGCTCGGAGAGGGTATGCAGGGACTCCTCAGCGGTTGCCAGCAGCTCCTGCTGGTCCCGTTCGCTCCAGGCCACATCCTCGGCGCGGAGGCTGGTGACAGCGGCGGTGGCCGCGGTCAGCGGACGGCGCAGGTCATGCCCGACGGCGGCCAGCAGGGCCGTGCGGACCCGGTCTGCGGCGGCCAGCGGCCCCATGCCTTCGGCCATTGCGGACAGATCCCGGTAGTCCAGCGCCGCTGCCAGCTGGGCCGCCGTGACTTCGAGCAGCCGCAGGTCCGCCGAGTCCGGAATGCGGCCATAGAGTTCCAGGACGGCTTCGCCCACCTCAATCCGGTGTGCGGGCCGCCCCGCGGGAGGAACAATGCCGGATACGGCAAGATCGGTATCTCCGCTCCGCAGCCGGGCGGCGGTGAGGTTGAAGGCCTCCCGCACCCGTCCCACCAGGGCTTCCACCGCGTCTTCGCCGCGCAGCACGTTGCCGGCGACGGCGGCCAGAAGATCGGATTCCGACGCCGCCCGCCGGGCAGCCCGCGAACGCCGCGCCGCCCGGTCCACCACAAAACTGACCAGCATTGCATTGGCGGCATACAGGACCAGGGCGAACAGGTGCAGCGGCTCGGAGACGGTCACTGTGTAGAGCGGATCTATGAAGAAATAGTCCAGGGTCACGCCCGAAAGCAGTGCGGCGAAAAGTGCAGGCCAGATCCCTCCTGCCAGTGCCACCAGAATGACCAGCAGCTGGTAGGCCAGCACATCGCTGGTAATCGATTCCGGGGTGCTGACCCCAACCAGCAGCCAGGTGAGCAGCGGACCGCCGGCCAGGGCGAGCGCAAAACCAGCTGCCCGCCGTCGGGCACTAAGAGCCCCGCCCAGGCGCGGAAGCCCCCGGTGACCGCCGGCGGCACCGTGGTTCACGATATGCACGTCAATGTCGCCGGAGAGCCGGATGACGGTAGCGCCGATGCCCGGAGCGCCAAACAATGCGCGCAGGCGCGGGCGCCGGCTGACGCCGATCACCAGCTGCGTCGCGTTGGCGGAGCGGGCGAAATCCACCAGGGACCCTGGTATATCCGAACCGACCACCTGATGGAAGCTGCCGCCGAGTTTCTCCACCAGCGCACGCTGCACGGCGAGTTCACCGGGATGGGTTTCCCGCAGCCCGTCTGGATTGGTCACATGCACTGCCAGCAGTTCCCCGCCTGCGGAGCGTGCGGCAATCCGGGCACCGCGCCGCAGCAGCGTCTGCCCCTCCGGGCCGCCGGTGAGCGCTACCACCACGCGCTCCCGGGCCTCCCACTTGCTGCGGATGCCCTTCTCATTCCGGTACCGGTTCAGTGCGCTGTCCACTTCATCGGCCAGCCAGAGCAGCGCCAATTCGCGCAGGGCGGTGAGGTTGCCGACGCGGAAGTAGTTCGAAAGGGCGGCGTCCACCCGGGCGGCCGGGTAGATGATTCCCTCGGCCAGCCGGCCGCGGAGCTGCTCCGGAGCAATGTCCACCAGTTCAATCTGGTTGGCTGCGCGGAGCACATCATCGGGGACCGTTTCGCGCTGCAGGGTGCCGGTGATGCCTTCAACGACGTCGTTCAGCGAATCAATGTGCTGGATATTCACGGTGGAAAGCACGTTGATACCGGCGTCGAGCAGTGCCTGGACGTCTTGCCAGCGCTTGGAGTGCGCCAGTCCCGGGGCGTTGCTGTGTGCCAGCTCGTCCACCAGGGCGTAGTCCGGGTGCCGGGCCAGCACAGCGTCCAGGTCCAGTTCCTGCAGCTGGAGTCCGCGGTGTTCCAGCATCAGCTGCGGCACCTGTTCCAGGCCGCGGGCGGCTGCGGCGGTGGCGGCCCGGCCATGTGTTTCCACCAGGGCCACCACCACGTCCCGGCCCTCGCTGCGCAGGCGGTGGCCTTCCTCCAGCATGGTGTAGGTCTTCCCGACCCCCGGGGCTGCGCCCAGGAAGACCCGGAGTTCTCCTCGCGTCATTCGTTAAGTGTCCAGCTCCCGCAGCGCGATGTTCAGTTCCAACACGTTTACGGTTGGCTCGCCCAGGAATCCCGCCGTGCGGCCGGCGACGGCGGCGTCCACCAGCCCGCGCACGGCGGCTTCGGGAAGCTCTCTCACCCGCGCCACACGCGGCACCTGCAGGTATGCGTAGTCCGGGCTGATGTGCGGATCCAGGCCCGACGCGGAGGCAGTCACGGCGTCGGCAGGAACCTGGTCCGCCGGAACGGACTCGAGGGCGGCAACATCCCGTCGCCGTTCCGCCACGGTTTCCGCCAGTTCCGTGCTGGCGGGGCCAAGGTTGCTGCCCCCGGAGGCAGCGCCGTCGTAATTCCCGGGCCGGGACTGGAACCATTCCGGCAGGGCGGCACCGGAACTGTCCGTGAACGACTGCCCGATCAGGACGGAGCCGGTGACGGTGCCGTCAATGATGGCCGGTGAGCCGTTGGCCTGGCGGGGAACTGCCTGGGCTGCAGCGGTGGCCAGGAGGGGATATACGATGCCGAGCACCAGGGTGAAGAGGGCCAGCGCCCTGGCAGCAACGGCGAGCTGCCGGGTGGTGGAGCGAAACGCGGTCATAAGAGGTCCTTAGGTGAGGGTTTAGAAACCGGGGAGCAGGGAGACGGCCAGGTCGATCAGCTTGATGCCGATGAACGGTGCGGCCACGCCGCCCAGCCCGAAGACGAGCAGGTTCCGGCTGAGGATCCCGGAAGCGCCGGCGGCACGGTACTTCACGCCGCGCAGGGCCAGCGGGATCAGGGCCAGGATGACGACGGCGTTGAAGATGACCGCGGAGAGGATGGCCGAGGCGGGGGAATGCAGGCCCATGATGTTCAGGACCGCCAGGCCGGGGAACAGGCCCATGAACATGGCGGGGATGATCGCGAAGTACTTGGCGACGTCGTTCGCGATGGAGAACGTGGTCAGCGCCCCGCGGGTAATCAGCAGCTGCTTGCCGATCCGCACAATATCGATCAGCTTGGTGGGATCCGAGTCCAGGTCCACCATGTTGCCGGCCTCCTTGGCTGCGGAGGTGCCGGTGTTCATGGCGACACCGACGTCGGCCTGCGCCAGCGCCGGGGCGTCATTCGTGCCGTCCCCCGTCATGGCGACCAGCCGGCCGCCCTCCTGTTCCCGGCGGATCAGCGCGATTTTGTATTCCGGGGTGGCCTCGGCGAGGTAATCGTCCACGCCGGCTTCCGCAGCGATGGCTTTCGCAGTGCGGGGATTGTCTCCGGTGACCATGACCGTGCGGATCCCCATCCGGCGCAGCTCCGCGAACCGGTCCTTCAAGCCCTCCTTCACCACGTCTTTCAAATGGACGACGCCGAGGATTCGGGCGGTGCCGCCGGCGTCCCGGACCGCCACCACCAAAGGGGTGCCGCCGGAAGCCGAGATGGTGTCCACCCGGTAGGTGAGGTCCGCCAGGACGGAAACGTCAATGCCGCCACTCTGGGAGGCCCAGTCCAGGACGGCTGATCCGGCGCCCTTGCGGATGCTGGACCCGTTCGGATAATCCAGGCCGCTCATCCGGGTCTGTGCCGTAAAGGGAATGTCCTCGGCGTCCGGCACCGGAGCCGGAACGACGCCCTGGGCGGCGGCCAGGTCAACAATGGAGCGCCCTTCCGGCGTGGGGTCCAGCGATGAAGCCAAGGCAGCCGCCCGGATAAGTTCCTCCTTCTCCGTCCCAGCCACGGGGATGAACGCTGCAGCCTGCCGGTTGCCGTAGGTGATGGTGCCCGTCTTATCCAGCAGCAGGGTGGTGACATCCCCGGCAGCTTCCACGGCGCGGCCGGACATGGCCAGCACATTGTGCTGCACCAGCCGGTCCATTCCGGCGATGCCGATCGCTGAGAGCAGGGCACCAATGGTCGTCGGAATCAGGCAGACCAGCAGGGCGGTGAGCACGGGGACGCTGATGGTGGCGCCGGCGTATCCGGCCATCGGGTTCAGGGTCAGCACCACCATCAGGAAGACCAGGGTCAGGGTGGACAGCAGGATGTCCAGCGCCACCTCGTTGGGGGTCTTACGGCGGGATGCGCCTTCCACCAGGCCGATCATCCGGTCCACGAACGTTTCACCCGGGCGGCTGGTAATGCGCACCACGATCCGGTCCGAGAGCACTCGGGTGCCGCCGGTGACGGCCGACCGGTCGCCGCCGGATTCACGGACCACGGGCGCCGATTCCCCGGTGATCGCCGATTCGTCCACCGAGGCGATGCCGTGGATGATCTCGCCGTCGCCGGGGATGACCTCCCCGGCGGTGACCACTACGACGTCGCCCAGCACCAGGTCCGCGGACGCCACGGACTCCGCGGGTGTCTGCTGCGCAGCCGGATCTGACTGGGGGTTGTAGCCGTTCACGCGCCGGGCGGCGGTGGTGGTGCGGGTGGCCCGCAGTGTGGCGGCCTGTGCCTTGCCGCGGCCTTCCGCGACCGCTTCGGCCAGGTTGGCGAAGAGCACGGTGAGCCAGAGCCAGATGGCGATCAGCCAGGTGAACCCGGCCGGCACGGGGCTGCCGCCGGAGGATGGGGAACCGCCGGTGAAGGATTCAGCTACCGCGATGGCGGTGATGAGCACGGCACCGGCTTCGACGACGAACATGACCGGGGTGTGCCACATCCGGCGCGGATCGAGTTTGGCCAGTGCAACAGGGAAGGCCTTTACCGCCTGCTGCCAGTGGAAACCGGCGGCTGCTGCCGGGCGCGGGGCGGACGGGGCCGGGGCGCTGCCCGGTTCGGGGCGGTGTTTGGTGAGGGTGGACATATCAGATCAGTCCTTCTGCCAGGGGACCCAGCGCGAGTACGGGAAAGAACGTTAGAGCGGTGACGAGCACGGTGACGCCGCCGAGGACGGCAACGGACTGCGGCCGGTGCGTGGGCAGGGTGCCCGCGGTGACCGGAACCTTGCCCTGCGCCGCGAGGGTTCCGGCCAGCGCCAGCACAAAGAGGATCGGCAGGAAGCGGCCGGCCAGCATGGCCAGGCCCAGGGCGGTGTTCAGCCAGGGGGTGTTCGCGGTCAGTCCCGCGAAAGCGGATCCGTTGTTGTTGGCTGCTGAGGTGAATGCGTACAGCACCTCACTGAAGCCGTGCGGCCCGTCGTTCAGCATGGAGGTTTCCAGGACTTCGTCGCTGATGCGGGGCAGGGCGAAGCTCAGCGAGGTTCCGGCCAGGACCAGCGCCGGCATGGTCAGCACGTACAGGCTGGCGAGCTTGATCTCCCGCGGGCCGATCTTCTTGCCCAGGTATTCCGGGGTGCGGCCCACCAGCAGGCCGGATATGAAGGCCGCGACAATGGCCAGGACCAGCATGCCGTACAGGCCAGACCCCACGCCGCCGGGCGCGATTTCGCCGAGCATCATGTTCAGCATGGCCATCATGCCGCCCAGCGGGGAGAAGCTGTCATGCATGGAGTTGACGGCCCCTGTGGAGGTGAGGGTGCTGGTGCTGCCAAACAGGGTGGACCCGGCAATGCCGAAGCGGGTTTCCTTGCCTTCCATTGACCCGGCCGGGCCGTCCGCCGCGGCGAACTCCAGTGCTGTCATGGCGGCCAGGGACAGCACGAAAATTCCGGCCATGGCAGCCAGGATGGCGTACCCCTGACGGCGGTCGCCGATCATGGTCCCGAAGGTCCGGGGCAGCGAAAACGGGATGATGAGCATCAGCAGCACCGAGAACAGGTTGGTAAACGCCGTCGGGTTCTCAAACGGGTGCGCGGAGTTCGCGTTGAAGAACCCGCCTCCGTTGGTGCCGAGCAGCTTAATGGCTTCCTGCGTGGCCACCGGCCCGCCCGGGATGCTCTGCGTTCCGCCAGCCAGGGTGGAAACCTCGGTGAAACCGCTGAAGTTCTGAATCACCCCGCCCACCAGCAGCACCAGCGCGGCCAGCGCCGCGCCGGGCAGCAGGATGCGGGTCAGGGAGCGGGTGAGGTCCACCCAGAAATTCCCGATGGTCTGGGCGCCGCGTGCCGCGAATCCGCGTACCAGGGCAACGGCAACGCAGAGCCCGACGGCGGCGGACAGGAAGTTCTGCACCGCCAGTCCCGAGGCCTGCACGGCGTAGCCCAGCGTGGCTTCGGGCGAATAGGACTGCCAGTTGGTGTTGGTCACGAAGGACACGGCGGTATTGAAGGACAGGGCCTCGGGGGCCGCCGGCAGGCCGAGCGACGCCGGAAGCAGGGGCTGCAGGCGCTGCAGCAGGTACAGCGCCAGTACTCCCAGGGCGGAGAACGCCAGGACTGCCCGGAAATAGCTCTGCCAGGCCTGCCCCGAGCGGGGAGCAACTCCCAGCAGCCGGTAGGTTCCGCGTTCCATGGCCAGGTCTTTCTCGGAGGTGTAGGCGCGCGCCATGTAGTTCCCGAGCGGGCGGTGTGCCAGTGCCAGCACCAGTGCGACGGCGAGGAACTGGCCGAGCGCCAGCCACCCGGCCATCAGAATTTCTCCGGCCGCAGCAGGGCAGCCAGTACATAGACCGCCGAAGCGGCTGCCAGGATCAGGGCGGCGCAGTCGAAGAAGGTCACAGCTTCTCCACCGCCCGGGCCAACAGGGCAAGGGCAGCGAAGAACGCCGCCGTGCCCGCGATGATTACTACGTCCAGCAAGGGATTCCCCCAACACACTCGTCTCTCCTCCCGCCGGTCCGGCAGGAGGGGTGCACTAAGGCGCCGGGAATGAGTAAAAACCTGCTGCAGGGCCGATCGCGGAATCCTTACGGATTCCTCACGCGGGACTCATGGACCATAACGGAAACCCAGCAGTTGGCTTCCCAGCAGTTGCCTTCCCAGCGGCGGGCTCCCCGGCAGGAACCGTTCCGCTGCACTTGGGCACACGGGTAGAGTTCTTCGCACACAGACCCCCCGAGAGGAACCGCGCTGTGCCGATGTTCATGACGTTCCTGCTGCTGGCCGGCATCATTGCCGCAGTGGTGCTGATCGTGCTGATCTTCCGCGGCTCCCGGATCCCGGTGGAGGATGTTGAAGGACGCAGGCGGGTCAACCGCTGGTTCTGGATCCTGGCAGTCTTTGTGGCCGGGGTTTTTATCTTTGCATCCTTCACCTGATCTTTCGGGGACTCTCCGGAGTCCGTCCCAGGATGGCAGCGGCAGAGCCCCCGGATTCGGCGGATACCCTAGAAGCATGGACAAAACACAGGGACTCCGCGTTGCCGTCATCGGAGCCGGCCCGCGCGGGATCTCTGTCCTGGACCGCCTGCTGGCACGATTCCTCACACAGCCCGCGGAAGACCGCCCGGATCTGACGATCCTGATGATTGATCCGTTTACCCCCGGATCGGGGCACGTCTGGCGTCCCGGGCAATCCCGCCACTTCCTGATGAACACACCGGTGCTCTTTCCCACCGTTGTCCCGGCGGTTGGAACCGAGCATGCATTCGCCCCGTCAGTTACCGGTCTTTCCTTTGGCGACTGGGCGCGCAAGGCGCTGACTGACCCGGAGTCCGGGCTCAACGAGGCAGACCGTGCGGAAGCGGCCCGCCTGTCGCCGTCGGACTTCCCCAGCCGGGCGCTCTACGGGCGGTACCTGGAGTGGACCTACGCGGCGCTCGCTGCGGCTGCGGCGGGCGCCGGTGCCGCCGTCGTCCATCATCGGACCGAGGCACTGGCACTCCGGCGGGCCGGGGACGGCTTCGCGATTGAGGTTGCAGGGGAGGACGCGCTGACTGCCGACGCCGTCGTCCTGGCCATGGGACACCTGCCGGCCGCCCTGAACCCCGAACAGTCCCGGCTCAGCGATGCCGCCGCGCGGCTCGGCCTGCGCTACCTGCCTCCGGCTGTCCCGTCGGACGCGGATTTCACCGTGCTCCCCGCCGGCGAACCGGTGCTGGTCCGCGGCCTGGGCCTGAACTTCTTCGACATCATGGCCCAGGTGACCCTGGGCCGAGGCGGCCGGTTTGTTCCCACGGGGGAACCGGCCGGACGTTCCCTGCGCTATGAACCGAGCGGGCGCGAGCCGGTCCTGGTGGCCGCGTCCCGCCGTGGCACCCCGTACCGTGCCAAGGCGCAGCTGGAGAGCTACCTGCCCACGAGCGTGACGCTGCGCTGGTTTACCCGGGAAGCTGCAGCCAGCTTCGCCGAAGAAGGGATCCAGCCAGGTTTCGACCATGACTTCTGGCCGCTGCTTCACCGCGATGCCGTGTGGGCCTATTACTCAACGCTGGCCCGCACCGCGCCGCACTGCCTCAGCGTTTCGCCGGAATCATTCCTGGCGGACCTGGACGCAGCGCTGAACGTTGACGGACCGGACTGGGATGCGGCGAAGGAAGAGGTCCTGCAGCGCTGTGTGCCGGCCGAAAACCGGACGAGCCTGGAGGCCCTGGCGCAGCCGCTGGGGCGCCGTCCGTTCGCCGACGCCGCGGAGCTGGATGCAAGCGTCCTGGCCTACCTTGAAGACGACGCCGCGGGGTCCGCGAAGGGCGAGGACGACCCGCTGAAAATGGCCATTGGCGCCCTGAACGCCGGCCGTTCAGTCCTGAAAGCCGTGGTGGCCGACGGCGGTTTGTCCGAGGAGTCCTGGCTCACCGAACTCCGTGGCTGGTTCGAACCCCTGGTGGAGGGCCTGGCCAGCGGCCCGCCGCCGGAACGGATCGAGCAGCTCGCGGCCCTGACCCGTGCCGGGCTGGTCCACTTCGTGGGACCGGATCCGAGGTTCGACGTCGATGAGGCCCGTTCGGTCTTCACCGCTTCGTCTCCGTGGACCCCGGGAGAATACGCTGCCCGGACCATGGTCGAAGCGATGATGCCGCCCAACCGGGTCAATGCCACGCTCTCCCCGCTGCTGGCTGACCTGCTGCACCAGGGACAGGCCCGGCCCAAAGTCATGATGGCAGCAGGCGGCACCCCGGTGCTGACACCCGGACTGGATGTTTCCCTGCCTCCTTACCGGCCCCTGGACGTGAAGGGCGAACCGCAGGAGAACCTCTACATCCTGGGACTGCAGCTCTCCTCAGTCCAGTGGGGAACCGCGATCGCAGCCGAGGCCGGAGCGCCGGCCGACTCCGGCGCCCGCACCCTGCGCGATGCGGACGACATCGCGGCCGCAGTCCTGGCCGGCCCCGGGGTGCCCCGGGACCGGCCAGATTCCGCTAGAACGGATACTGGCGCGGTTCGTGCTGGAGCGTGACCGTCTGGTCCTGAGTGAACTCATCAATGGCCCACTCGCCATTGAACCGTCCCAGGCCTGAGTTCTTCACGCCTCCGAACGCCACGTGCACTTCATCATGGACAGGCATGTCGTTCACGTGGGCCATGCCCACCTGCAGCTTCCGGGCGAACTGCAGCCCGCCTTCGGCTGAACCGGTAAAGACCGCGCCGGAGAGTCCCTGCGGTGTGGCGTTCGCCAGTTCCAGCGCGTGGGCGGCGTCGCGGGCCCGCTGGATTCCGGCGATCGGACCGAAGATCTCTTCCCGGGCCAGCTCCATGTCCTGGCTGACGCCGGTGAAGATCCACGGCGAGAGGACCTGGCCGTCGGTGCTGCCTTCGAGTACGGCTTCGGCGCCCTCTTCCTTGGCGGTGCGAATCTTTTCCTCCAGGCCTTCGAGCTGCTTGGCGTTGATAATCGGACCGATCACTGTTGCGGGATCCGAGGGATCCCCGGCCGGCAGTCCGCGGACATGCTCGGTGAACTTTTCCACGAACAGGTCGTGGATCGGGTCCTCCAGGATGATGCGGTTGATCGCCATGCAGATCTGGCCCTGATGCAGGAACTTGCCCATCACGGCGGCACGGACGGCCTGGTCCACGTCGGCATCGGCCAGGACCACAAAGGGTCCGTTGCCGCCGAGCTCCAGCGCCGTGTGCTTCAGGTGCTCACCGCTCGCGGCGAGGGCACCGACGTTCTTGCCCACCGCCGTCGAACCCGTGAAGGAAATCAGGGACGGCACCGGATGCTCCACGAAGGCATCGCCGATCTCCGAGCCGGCACCGGCCACGACACTCAGCACGCCGGCTGGCAGCCCGGCCTCTTCGAAGATCTTCGCGATCAGCAGGCCGCCGGTCACCGGGGTGTCGCTGGCCGGCTTGAGGACGACGGCGTTTCCCAGGGCCAGTGCCGGTGCCACCGAACGCTGGGAAAGGTGCAGGGGGAAGTTCCACGGGCTGATGACGCCGACGACGCCGAGCGGGCCGCGGTAGACACGGTCTTCCTTGCCCGGGATGTCGGAATCGAGGATCTGGCCGTGCACGCGGTGCGGGAAGGAGGCTGACTCCCGGGTGATGGCAATTGCCGAGTCGATCTCGATGGAGGCCTTGACCGCGGTGCTGCCGGATTCGGCGGCCAGCCAGGCGGCGATTTCGTCCCGGCGTTCTTCCAGGATGTCGGAGACGCGTTCCAGAACGCGGCGGCGTTCGGCCGGAGGTGTGGCGGCCCAGGCCGGTTGGGCTTTCTGGGCGCTTGCGTAGGCATCGTTGAGGTCCTCGAGGGAGGCCAGCCGCAGGCTCAGGAGCTCTTCGCCCGTGAACGGGTTGGTGTCCGGCATCGTCTTGGACGAGCGGCCTTCGCTCCACTGTCCGGCGATGAACTGCTTGGCCGGAATCCAGCCGGATGCTGCGGGATTGGGGGTGGTCATGGGCGATCTCCTTTGTTTGGGTCACGTTTCTGACGGTGATGGGTACAACCAAGCATGCTTACTTCTTGTTCCCGGGACGGGTGGGCACGGGGTGGGG
>NZ_JAXIOO010000061.1:0-10835 GCF_049311065.1 Arthrobacter sp. 7Tela_A1
GTTCCCAACCAACAACCCGGCCGGGTTGACCTTGGTTGCAGGAACATAATTGAATACACGGTTATCGTGTAATCCACTGATTTACCCGCCACAGCCCCCTCTTGGGTGGTGATGGTTTGGGTTGGTAGGGTTACGGCGGTCATTGCGCGGGGGAAACGCCCGGTCCCATTCCGAACCCGGAAGCTAAGACCCGCAGCGCCGATGGTACTGCACCTGGGAGGGTGTGGGAGAGTAGGTCACCGCCGGACAACCATTAGAACCCCCTGGCGGGGGTCCGGGCTTGGGGGGGGGCCCCCCCCGGGGGGGGCGCCGCCCGACCTGTTTAACCCGACCTGTTTTATCCCGGCCTGTTTCACCGGCCCGGGTGCGCAAAATCACCGTGCACCGCCAGGGCCGGCAACGGCATACCGGAGCCATGCAGGTCCGCATGCGGGGCCGCTGTTCCCACGCTCCGTTACCCCCGTGGCCGGTGTGACCTCACGGGGCAACACCCGTAACGACGGGTGGGAAACCCGGTACCCGGACGTCTCCGCAGCGGCGCCCCGTCCTCCCAAGCACCCCGGCATGGAGCCCGTGGTGCCCCCGCAGGGGGGGTAGGGTCCTGAGCACCACCATGCCGGCACTGCACCTCGGACCAAAAGACTGCATTCTGGGTAGACGCTGCACGTTGGGTACGGAATCACTGCGTTCCGGGATTTCGCTGCATCCTGTGGCTCAGTTTGGCTTCGTTCCGGGGAAAACTCGTCATCAGGGGACAATCCGGTCACGGCGCCGCGCAGCACCTTCCCGCAGCAAACGATTCAGCCCCAAACGCAGCAATCCGAACGGGTCGCACGGAGCGCTGCTTATCTCGTTCACCACCGAGCTTATGGATCGCATCCTGCCTGGTCCTTGATTGATGGTACTTGGCCGGACCGAGGCAGACCAAAGATCCTGGACTTCACCCGAGCAGGCCGCCGGCCAGACACGTTCGGCAAAGCAGGAAACGACCGCGTCATGTCGGCGTCGCCGCTTTCTGGTTCCTCTTGCGGTCCTCACCGTCTGGCCCGGCGGACGGTGCGTGCGATCACCCGGACTGTCCGGCTCGCAGCAAAGATCGCCGCGCGCACTCACTCACCATCTCGAGCGGGCCTGCCCCGGGCGTATCGGTTGTTTTTCCAGCGCCGTGGCCCTGGTATGGGGCATCATCGTCGGCGATGAAGACCATGAAAGAATTTGACGATATTAAGGGAGGGAGTGCCGGTGCTATTTCCAATGCGGAAGCGGCACTTGTCGCCGTGGGGCCCCCGGGGCGTGTGGACCACTCGGTCATTGCCGACCAATCATTCGGCGGTGCAGGTATTGCATCCCCTGGACTTTATAACCGCGCCAAGCCACGACAAAGGGCCAGCGGCACGGATGTGTGCAATTTCACCTTGTCGATAAGACGGCGAGGCATATGCCAGCGTCTTCAGCTGGTGACAGAAGGGGCGGTGTCTTCACGGTCTACTTCGCCAAGAACCGTAAGTACTTCTTCTTTCATCCAAAGGTATGCTTCATCCACGAAGTGGTAGGGGGACGGGCCCCACTTGTGCTGCAACGTGGATACGGCCAGCTGTTCCGGAATCGTCGCGACGCGGACTCCCAGGGCCCGAAGATATGAGTAGTACCTGGCGTAGAGGTCAGCGGCATAGGCTGCATCCCATCCGCGAAATCTTGGCACTTCTTCGCCCGTGTCCGTCACATTTGTCCACGGCACCTCGAAGAGGAGTGTTCTATTGAACAGACCAGCATTTTTTAGTGTGTCCAGCAAAGCGTCTGCGGCGGGCTTCCACAGTTCAAAGTGCTCTTCGGTGCCAAACTTGATCACCGATGCAGAACGAGGCAGAGTCTTGATCAGACCAGTCTTTGCCAGTTCGACTGATTTGGTGATGTAGGTTCCTCCCGGAAGACGATAAACGCCTAGCCTTTCGCTAAGTATGTCGAAAATGAACAATTCCGTCCGGGATGCCGTCTTGCGGATGAGTCTATGGAGTGACGAGTCAAGATCACCACGCACCGACCTATTCTGAAAGTCTGGACCCAAGGAATCCATCGAAAGGCTCTTTGTCGGCTTCGATGCGGCGCTGATGAGCGATTGACGGGCAACATACTGCACCAGTGAGTGACGGTCCTTCATGTGCTCGAATGCGTCACGGGTAACGCAGCCGCCGTAGACGAAAATGTTCGCCAAATCATCCTTCTCTCAGGTAAAAACTTCACGGGCTGCGCCGCCACTCACCCGGGAGCGTTTACGGGAGTTTGTTGAGGGCATCAGGCACCAGGCTCTAGGGCAAATACTATATGAGCAGGGAGCGGACCTCGGAGTTCCGTAAGCGCCATGCGCGGTCTCACACTGTCCTCTAAGCTTGAACCCATGCGTATTGCTCGGTTTATCCAGGACAGTGACCCTGCCTTCGGCGTCGTCGACGGCGACGAAGGCCATGAAGAAATTGCCGTGATCAAGGGGGACCCGTTTTTCTCCGGGGTGCAGCTCACAGGGGAGCGGCACAAGCTTGAGGATGTACGCCTCCTCGCGCCGATCATTCCCCGCAGCAAAGTCGTGGGCATCGGCAAGAACTACGCCGACCATGCAGCTGAAATGGGAGGTGAAGTCCCGGCAGCACCGTTGATGTTCTTCAAGCCGAACACCTCCGTGATCGGCCCGAACGATCCGATCGTCCTGCCTTCGTTCTCGGATGAGATCTCCTACGAGGCCGAGCTGGCCGTGGTGATCGGACGCATCTGCAAGGACGTTCCGCTTGAGCGGGTGGACGAAGTGGTCTTCGGCTACACCTGCGCCAACGACCTCACTGCCCGCGATGCCCAGCGCACCGACGGTCAGTGGGCCCGCGCCAAGGGCTTCGACACCTCTTGCCCCGTTGGTCCCTGGATCGAGACAGAGCTGGACACCGATAACCTCGCTGTGCGGTCTTACCTCGACGGCGAACTCGTCCAGGACGGCAACACTTCCGAGATGGTGTGGGGCGTCAGGGAACTGGTGTCCTACGTTTCCCAAGCCTTCACCCTGCTTCCCGGTGACATCATCCTCACCGGTACCCCGGCCGGCGTCGGCCTCATCACTGACGGGCAGCGGATCGAAGTGCAGGTCGAGGGAATCGGCACGCTGGCCAATATCGCCCGCGGCTAGCACGCGCATCAAGGCATGACAAAGGACTCCCCGCACGACGGCGCGCGGCAGGCAGCCGGCTTCCCGGCTGCGGCTGCCGTCGGGGTGTGGTCTGCGGCGCTGCTCATAGCCCCTTTTCATGGGGAAGCCGGCGTGAGGAGCGAAGGCGCCCCTTGGTTGTGGGGGATAGGCAGTGCCTTGCTGCTGTGCGTCTTCCCCGTAGTCCTGGTGGCCGTGCTCCAGCGACGGAACGATTTAAGCCGATGGGCAGCAGCTGCTCCGACGGGGCCGGTGGTGCTTGGCGCCGTCGCAGTGTGCTTTATTCTGCTGCGGCTGATTCTGTGGCTTGACGGACCGCTGGCGACTGCTGCCGCCATCTTTGCCTTTGCAGCCTCGGTGGCGGCTGGCGTGCTGCTCCAGCGGGCGGCTGCCCTGGATAACGGACTGCTGGTTTTTTGCGGCGGTGCCGCCGCGGCTGCCGTGTTGTTCTCCGGCCTTGCCTCCGTCGGTCCACTGGCGTGGATTGGATGGCTGGCCTTGGCAGCAGCCGCGACTGCCGGAGTGTTCTGTCCTGACCGGATGTTCTCCGGCAGGAAGCTCGCTGCCGCCTCGATGGGTGCCCTACTGGGTGCGGGCGTACCTTGGGCGCTTTTGGCAGGTGTGGCGTGAACCCCGCCGCGGTTCCCCGGGCGGACGGCGGCTAGACTTGAAGCATCATGACTACTGAGCCTTCTTCCTTTGCTGACCTGCCCACCGTCGACGACAACACTCCGGTGCGGGTTCGTTTCTGTCCGTCCCCGACGGGCACGCCCCACGTCGGCCTGATCCGTACAGCCCTGTTCAACTGGGCCTACGCGAAGCACACGGGCGGCAAGATGATCTTCCGCATCGAAGACACGGACGCTGCCCGGGACAGCGAAGAGAGCTTCCTGCAGCTCCTCGACGCTCTGAACTGGCTCGGAATCACCTGGGACGAAGGCGTAAACGTTGGCGGTCCGCACGAGCCGTACCGCCAGTCCCAGCGCGGAGAGATCTACCAGGACGTCATCGCCAAGCTGAAGGAAGCGGGACACCTCTACGAGTCCTACTCGACTCCGGAAGAAATCGAAGCCCGGCACCGCGCAGCCGGCCGCGACATCAAGCTTGGTTACGACAACTTTGACCGGGAGCTGACCGAAGAGCAGATTGCCGCCTTCAAGGGCGAGGGCCGCGAGCCCGTGCTCCGGGTTCGGATGCCGGACGAAGACATCACCTTCACCGACCTCGTCCGCGGAGAAATCACCTTCAAGGCTGGAACTGTTCCGGACTTTGTGGTGGTGCGCGCCAACGGTGCTCCGCTCTACACACTGGTTAACCCGGTCGACGATGCCCTGATGGGCATCACCCACGTCCTGCGAGGTGAGGACCTGCTCTCCTCCACCCCCCGGCAGATCGCCCTGTACCGGGCGCTGATCGACGTCGGAGTCGCGCAGTACATGCCGCTCTTTGGGCACCTGCCCTACGTCATGGGCGGCGGCAACAAGAAGCTCTCCAAGCGCGATCCGGAGTCCAGCCTCTTCCTGCACCGCGAACGCGGCTTCATCCCCGAGGGGCTGCTCAACTATCTGTCCCTGCTGGGCTGGTCCCTCTCCGCTGACGAAGACATCTTCACGGTGGACCAGCTGGTTGAGAACTTCGACATCCACGACGTCCTGTCCAACCCGGCGCGCTTCGACCTGAAGAAGGCCGAAGCCATCAACGGCACGCACGTGCGCCGCCTGGACGCCGCTGACTTCCGCGGCCGGCTGGTGCCCTACCTCCAGCACGCCGGATTGGTGGGGGAGCAGCTCACCGAACGCCAGGAGGAGATCCTCACCGAGGCTGCCCCGCTGGTCCAGGAACGCATCACGCTGCTGGGTGAGGCTCCGGACATGCTCGGCTTCCTGTTCAAGGCCGACGACGCCATTGACGTGGCGGACGACGCCAGGAAGGGCCTTCCGGCCAACCTTACCGAGGTGCTCGATGCCACGCTCGCGGCGCTCGAGCCCGTACAGGAGTGGACGGCCGAGAACATCCAGGCCGCCCTTCGCTCAGCACTGGTGGACGAGATGGGCATCAAGCCCCGGCTGGCCTTCGGCCCGGTCCGTACGGCCGTCTCCGGCCGCCGAATCTCCCCGCCGCTGTTCGAATCCATGGTGATCTTGGGCAAGGACTCCTCGCTGGCACGGATCCGCGCGTTCCGCGGGTGACCCACGGCGCGCTCGGGCTTTGTGACGGGCTCCGCTGAGCATCGGGTAGCAGACAGTTGGGGAACCCCGAGCCGACGTCCTCGGAGAAGGCTGGTAGGTGACCTCCAGAGACTGCCTCTATTTGCGCGTTGTGTTTATCATCAGGTTTGACGGTGGCCATCGAACTGTTGGGGTATTGGCTTCCATCATTCAAATCTAGCTGACCACGGTGTTCGATCGGTCATATAGCTGGAGGACGGACCGCCGGTTACGTTGTTCAAGCTCGGAGAGCATAGCGTCTTCTGATATTCCATCTGCTCAGCCGCCCGAACTGCCCATCGATGGTCTTCCTCGTTCAACGGAGCCAGCGCCGGGGATCATCTGGGTGCTGTAGTCATATATGCTGTAGGCATATTTGCCGTTGGACGCCCAGGGGCTCAAGGGGAGAGTAGATGGGTATGAGTCAAATTCTCGATATTAGAGAAAACACAGTAAAGATCTCCATGCCACAGGCGGAACACATTAGGAAAGTGAGTCTTTCGCTGGAGTGCATGGGCGGCGTGAAGGATAAATCCGTCGCCATCGTTGTTAGGGCTTGGGATGCGGAAGGCATCAGTGTTATTGACTCCTGTAAGGGTGTGTACTTTTCGAACGCCCTTCAGGAACGATTCGCGTATTGCCCGGAGACTCCGTCTGGTGAGTTTAGTAAACCGGTCAACTTGGAATTTGACCTGCCAGCCGCAGAAGTAACCTTTCAATTATTCGCATGGCCAGGCTCTGAGCCGGTCCCCGCAGACATATTTGGTGGCAGCCTCTTATTCGTAGAATCATCTGGCTCTGCCTTTGAATATGCCTCCTCGCGAACTAGAATTCTCACAAGTGAAGGACGCAAGATCGCATGATCGAAAAGGATATCGACATTTCGGTCGTGATCGGATTCAGTAACTGGGGGCTGCAACGCCTTGAGCTCGCCGTTCGCTCTATCCAAGCATCTTTTGGCGCCTTACGCGGTGAAGTAATAGTGTCCGACTACGGTTCGGATAGTTATGAAGACACTCAAAAGCTTATGGAGTCTTTGGGAGCCCGCTACGTTTATACAGCGACGGACGGTACGTGGTCTCGCTCTCGTGCTCTCAATGCTGGCTTTGCTGTTTCATCGGGAGCGATACTTGTATCTACCGATGCCGACATGGTCTTTAGTCCCAAATCAATGGAAACGATCGGAACCTGGATTCTGAATGATCCCTCCCTCTGCCTGTTGCTTCAGTGCCGCGATCTGCCGGCACAGTGGACCGACACGGAGATTGGTCGCCGCGGGTATCAGTGGGACACCTTCGCACGAGTCGCCAGGCTGAGGCCACGGTGGGGTATGGGCGGCATGATGGCCGTCCCGCGGGAAGTCTTTCTGCGCATTCGCGGTTTGGATGAACGGATGCATACCTACGGGGGAGAGGATATCGACTTCGCCACCCGAGCGAGGCGCGCCGGTCAGCGTCTTCATTGGGTAGATGATGAGCGCGTCAGGATGTATCACATGTGGCATGCGCCGACCCGCGAGACCCATGCGAAGTCAGCCGCAGCCTTGGAAGCCATCGCATTCAACAAGAAAATCGTTTACTCCGATAAGACGTTTGTTCGAAACACCCAAGAATGGGTTTATCGTCCAGCTGATGCTGGTCCCCTCGTAACTGTTGCTATATCTACTTTCAACCGAGCGAGCTTATTGGCCGAAAGCATTAGTTCGGTGCTGTGCCAGACGATGCAGGATTTTGAGATTGTTGTCGTAGACGACGGTTCGACGGATAACACTCGTGAAGTGGTTGAGAGTTTCGATGATCCTCGGATTCGATACTTTTTCCAAGAGAATAGTGGCATAGCCGTTGCCCGCAACCGTGCAGCCGACGAGGCGCGTGGGTATTACACTGCTGTCCACGATGACGACGACCTCATGATGCCATGGCGGCTAGAGAAGCACTTCGAACACCTGGCTCCCGGGACCCACGGGTCCTTCGGATCTTTCGTGAATTTTGACAATGCTACGGGCGACATGAAGCTTTTTGCCACGAAAAGGCTGAACGACGGCACCATTGCCGCCACTGGGGGCGCTCCTGGTCATGGTACGTGGCTTGTCGAAACCGACATTATTCGCCGGCTGAGGTACGACGAGTCTCTCTCCAGCGGCGTGGACAATAACCTGGCGCTTCGAATGGTCCGTTCGGGAGTCGTGTTAGAGCACACGGGCGAGATCATGATGCTGCGACGAGTCCATGATGGACAGATTACCGTTGGCGACGGGGCTAACCAGAAGACCTCAGCGCGCCAGTCACGACAGCTCTTCTCTTACGTGACGACGAAAGCGGGTGCGGACAGCTTGGCCGCCAAACGGGGGTCGCACGACTACACCCAGATCCGGCTGGGAAAGAACCTGGGTACTTTGGTCCCCTACCTGCCGGATGCTCTAGTGAATAGAGCCGTGGTTGTGCGTGCGTCGTTTGAGTACCTTCCCGAACCCATCAAGCGGCGTCTGTCGGACGACGGTTCACAAATTGTCTCGGAACGCGATGACCATGGAAATGTAGTCCAAACAGCAGGCTGCATAAATAATGTTTCGAACGCGGAGTTGGTTATGCTTCGGCATGCAGGCGCGGATTTCGAGGTGATCAGCAGGCTGAAAGATTCAGGTACCCCCTCGGAAGGTCGCATTCTTGTAGATCCTAGTGAACTCATTGAAACCGCGATCCGTCAATCCTTTCGTGCTTTCGTGAAGAATACCGGTCGAGGGACTTTAACTTCGTTTGGCCTCGTAAGGAACGTTGCGCCGACCGACCCGATCCCGTCCTGTGGCCTTATCCGTCATTTTGTGTGTGGAAACGAGCAGGAGTCAGTGTTGTTTTCCAGATTCACAAACACAGTTGAAGCAATCAGGGCCCAAATGAAAAGTGGCTGGTCCGAGATGCAGGTAGAGGCAGACACGATAGAGCCCGAGTCGCTTGTAAAGGCGCTCAATTTGTCGGACGAACGTCTAGGAGCTTAATTGTGATCGTCAAATGGACCAACGAAGACGTCGGGCACAGCGGGTTTAGTGTAACGGCCGAAGGGTATGACGGAGAACCCCGGTTCAGATCATTTTGGTGTGATGCAGAACCTAAAAACAGACACCCTGATCGAGAGGCAGTCGCCGCGTTCTTGGTATTCAAGTCCGCTATGGGTGGTCCAGTTCAGATGCCACGTAAATTCTCACCTGCCGTAGACTCGGCCATGCGCTCGATCGCAAGCCCTGTGCCTGTCGTTTTTTCCCCGATCGAGTACGCGCCGAAGGCCCTACCCATCGGATCCCGCCCGTTGAACCTTTCCTGGTCGGGCGCCGGTACACCTCCTTCCCCAGACGACGTTGCGCTCGACACGACATACCTTCGTCTTGAGCGATCGGACAGAGCTGCAGGTTCGTTGCGGACTCTCCGGGGTCTGACCCTTTGCTCAAACGCATGGTTGCATTCTGTAGGCGAAAAAGGTCAGATATCCAGAATTGCGCCGTATCTGGCGGCGGCAGTTCTGTTTGCTGAGGACCTTGAAGCAGATTGCATAAGGGTTCCTGGAAGTTTCGATCAAGATAGTCGTGAGTGGAAGGACTATGTCTATCTCTTGGGCGCCGCGCGCTTGGGATTGGAACTCATAGAGTCCTAGCGTCTATAGGAGTCCGGAAGAGTATTACTAACGCGATGAACGTGCAGGGTCCGGACGAACCCTGCACGTTTTGGGTGACTCGTGAAAATATCTGTTTTCACGGTTCATGACAAGGAAGAGATTTAATATGGGGAAGCGGATTACCGTCATTGGGACGGGATATCTAGGTGCAACTCACGCCGCCGCCATGGCGGAATTGGGATTCGAAGTTTTAGGTGTAGATGTCGATCCGAAGAAAATCGATGCGCTCAGCCGCGGAGAATTACCTTTCCACGAGCCCGGGTTGCCTGAGCTCCTGCAGAAGCACATCAAGTCCGGCAAGCTACGCTTTACAACATCGATCGAAGAGGCAGGGAACTTCGGACACGTTCACTTCATCGCGGTCGGAACACCGCAGCGTGCTGGTGAAGCTGGGGCCGACATGAGTTACGTCGATGCCGCGGTCCTGTCCTTGGCACAGGTTATATCCCGTGACGCTCTCATCGTCGGTAAATCCACAGTTCCAGTCGGCTCTGCTCGCAGGCTCAAATCCGTGATTGCAGAAGTGGCACGTCCTGGGATCAAGATTGATTTCGCGTGGAACCCGGAGTTTCTACGGGAGGGATTCGCTGTTGAAGACACATTGCGTCCCGACCGTCTGGTAGTCGGCACAGACTCGCCGAGAGCCCACGCAGTGCTCGAAGAAGTTTATGCCGAGGCGCTGTCTCGGAACACTCCTTACATAGCTACCGATTTTGAGACGGCTGAGTTGGTCAAGGTCGCTGCTAACGCATTCTTAGCGACCAAAATATCCTTCATAAATGCTTTTGCAGAGGTAACAGAAGCTGTCGGAGGCGACATTCGGACTTTGGCAGATGCTATCGGTCTTGACAATCGAATCGGGCGGCGTTTCCTTAACGCAGGTGTCGGTTTCGGAGGAGGCTGTCTACCCAAGGATATTCGCGCTTTACAGGCGAGAGTGGGCGAGCTGGGCCTGGAACGGACCATGCGGTTCCTTGCTGAGGTGGACGAGATTAACCTCCGCCGACGGGACCGTGTTGTTCATCTGGCCGAGGAACTTCTGGGTGATCTCGAAGGAAAGCGCATCGCAGTGTTAGGTACTGCTTTTAAGCCCAACAGCGACGACGTACGTGATTCACCGGGATTGGACGTAGCTGCTCGGTTGTTCAATGGAGGAGCAGAAGTCAGCGTTTACGATCCAAAGGCTAACGAAAACTCAGCCCGCCGGTTCCCTCGATTGAACTATCGTTCCACCCTGTCAGAAGCTGTGTACGCGGCAGACCTGGTGCTGGTTCTCACTGAGTGGCCAGAATTCGTCACCATGCGTCCGCAACAGATTGAGTCCTTGGTCAGCACAAGACAGATCATTGATGGACGAAGTGTCCTAGACAAGGATGAGTGGGAGAGGGCGGACTGGACATTTAGGGCACTTGGGCTCAGAGCGTCGGACATACCCGCAAGGGTATTGGAGATTGCCGAATAGGGTGGGGCAAATAACGTCGGCTTCGGGAGAGTCGTTGGGCGGCACGCAAGGGGCGCTCTTCGATATCGACGAGACCCTCGTGGACCTCCGCACGGCCATGGGCAACACGCTGCGCGAGATCAGCGCCGCGGACCTGGCGCACTTCACCGAGGAGGACTGGGCGGCCTACCAGCACCTCTACGCAGCCGATCCGCAGGGCTACTACGACAAGTACCTGGCGGGGGAGCTGAGCTTCACCCGTCAGCCCGCCCCCCGCCGGCCGCGCCCCCCCCCCCCGCCCCCGCCCCCCCGCGGGGCCCGCCCCCCCCACCCC
>NZ_JAXIOO010000062.1:0-10211 GCF_049311065.1 Arthrobacter sp. 7Tela_A1
ATCCTGGTGGATGCGGGCACGGCCGTGTTGGTCCTGGGGTTTAGCGCTCCGGGTAGTTGCGCTCCGGGAGGCCCGTGTAGAGCTGGCGCGGGCGGCCAATCTTCGTCTGCGGGTCCTGCATCATTTCGCGCCACTGGGCAATCCAGCCCGGCAGGCGTCCGATGGCGAACAGCACGGTGAACATCTTCTCCGGGAAGCCCATGGCCTTGTAGATCAGGCCGGTGTAGAAGTCGACGTTCGGGTAGAGCTTGCGCTCAATGAAGTAGTCGTCCGCGAGGGCCTTCTCTTCGAGGCGCATCGCGATGTCCAGCAGTTCGTCATTGCCGCCGAGGTCCGCGAGGATCTCGTGTGCGGTTGCCTTGACGATCTTGGCGCGCGGGTCGTAGTTCTTGTAGACGCGGTGCCCGAAGCCCATGAGCTTCACGCCGTCTTCCTTGTTCTTGACCTTCTCCATGAAGTCCTCCGGCGCCATGCCGGTGGACTGGATGTCGCGGAGCATGTTCAGGACGGCTTCGTTGGCGCCGCCGTGCAGCGGGCCGAAGAGCGCGGAGATGCCCGCGGAGATCGAGGCGAACATGTTGGCGTTCGAGCTGCCGACCAGGCGGACAGTCGACGTCGAACAGTTCTGCTCGTGGTCCGCATGCAGGATGAGCAGCAGGTCCAGTGCCTTGACCAGCTTCGGATCCAGCTCGTACGGCTCGGCCGGCAGGCCGAAGGAAAGCCGCATGAAGTTCTCCACCAGGTTCATGGAGTTGTCCGGGTAGAGCATGGGCTGGCCGATGCTCTTCTTGTGCGCGTAGGCAGCGATGACGGGAAGCTTCGCCATGAGGCGGACGGTGGAGAGTTCCACCTGCTCTTCGTCGAACGGGTCCAGCGAGTCCTGGTAGAACGTGGACAGCGCGCTGACGGCGGAGGAGAGCACCGGCATCGGGTGGGCGTCACGCGGGAAGCCGCCGAAGAAACCCTTAAGGTCTTCGTGCAGCAGCGTGTGGCGGCGGATGCGCTGGTCAAAGGAATCAAGTTCCGCAGGCGTGGGCAGGTTGCCGTAGATCAGCAGGTACGAGGTTTCGAGGAAGCTCGAGTGCTTTGCCAGCTGCTCAATCGGGTACCCGCGGTAACGCAGGATCCCGGCGTCACCGTCGATGTAGGTGATCGCCGAGGTGGTTGCGGCGGTATTCATGAAGCCCGGGTCGAAGGTGACCGTCCCGGTCTGCTTCAGCAGCTTCGAGACGTCAAACCCGTCGTTGCCTTCCTTGGCCGCGATGCGGGGCAGTTCGAGCTTGTCGCCCGGTTCGTTCCCATAGTGCAGCTCGGCACTTGGTCGCTCAGTCATTTCTCTCCTTCAGGAGTTTGAAGAACCCACTGCTACGGGCCCGCGTCCTTGGAGGGGGCGCCCATAGTACACATTCGGTGCTTAAACTATTTCGCTAAAACGCTACCGGCTGACCGGGTGATACCACTAATCGGTAACCATGTTGTTGTGCAAGCGCAACATGCTCCGATTGTGTCACCGGCCAATTATCCCGCTGCAGCGGTGAGCCGCCGTGCGGCCGCGGCAATCCGTTCATCGCTGCCGGTCAGGGCTACCCGGATGAAGCCGGACCCCGCCTCGCCGTAGATGACGCCGGGACCGACGACGATGCCCAGCGCTGCGAAGCGTTCCACGGTGGTCCAGGTGTCCTCTCCTGCGGTGGCCCACAGGTAGAGGCCGGCGTCGGACGCTTCGATCCGCAGCCCAAAGGCTTCCAGCGCCGGGACCAGCAGTTCGCGCCTGGAACGGTATTTGTCCTTTTGGTCAGCGACGTGTCCGTCCTCGGACAGGGCAGCCATCATGGCTGACTGCACCGGAGCCGGGACGATCATGCCGGCATGCTTGCGGCTGTTCACGAGGTTGGCGATGATCGCGCTGTCCCCCGCGACAAAAGCCGCGCGGTAGCCGGCGACATTGGATTGCTTGCTCAACGAGTACACGGCCAGCAGGGAATCGCTGCTGCCTCCGCTCACCCGCGGATCCAGCACCGACGGCACGGGCTGTCCACCGCGTGCGGTGTCCCATTCGCCCCAGCCGAGTTCTGCGTAGCACTCGTCCGAGGCAACAACGGCGCCCAGCGCACGTGCCTGCTCCACAAGCCTGGCCAGGGAATCGGCGTCCCGGACGATTCCGGTCGGATTTCCCGGGGAATTGACCCAGACCAGCCGGACCCGGGACCGCGTCTGTGCGTCCAGGTCCTCGAGGTCGTCGGCCGCAACCGGCGTGGCACCGGCAAGCACGGCACCCATGTCGTAGGTCGGGTAGGCAACGGTGGGACGTACGACGACGTCGCCTTCCCTGAGCCCCAGCAGCAGCGGGAGCCAGGCAACAAGCTCCTTGGAACCGATGGTGGGCATGATGTCCTGCGGGTCCAGGTCCGGGACCCCGCGGCGGCGGGCAAACCAGTCCGCGATGGCGCGGCGGAGTTCCGGGGTGCCGTGGGTCGTGGGATAGCCCGGAGCGTCGGCAGCCCCCGCGAGGGCTTCCTGGATGAAGTCCGGAGTCGGATCCACGGGCGTCCCGATGGAAAGGTTCACGGCCCCTTCCGGGTGTTCCTGCGCCTGCCTGACGTAGGGCGCCATCGCTTCCCAGGGGTACTCCGGAAGGTTCAGGCCGAAGCTCCGGGAGTCAGTTCCGCTCATTCCTGGTTCTGCGGCGGGAGGGCGGCGATCAGCGGGTGATCCTTATGGGTGTTGCCGAGCTTGGCTGCACCGCCGGGCGATCCCAGGTCATCGAAGAATTCGACATTCGCCTTGTAGTAATCGGCCCATTCCTCCGGGGTGTCATCCTCGTAGTAGATGGCTTCAACCGGGCACACGGGCTCGCAGGCGCCGCAGTCAACGCACTCATCGGGGTGGATGTAGAGGGAGCGTTCACCTTCGTAGATGCAGTCCACGGGGCATTCTTCAATGCAGGCCTTGTCCTTAACATCCACGCATGGCTGCGCAATTACGTACGTCACGTCCCTTTGCCTTCCTTGGTGTGCGGATCTGCGGGGATCTGCAGATGTCCACGGGGTAATGCTTCCACGTTAGTGGCCACGACCATTATCTCCCAGCCGGAGGCTCCCGCGTACGATGTAACAGTGACTTCACAGACCCCCGAATCGCGGCTGCGCGAGGCCGGAACCGGGCGCCGCGCCGTCGTCCGCTACCGGATCCCGGGCGGGCTCACTGACGCCCTGGGGATCATCACGGCACTGGATCCGGAGAGCTGCACCGTTGAAACCCGCAGCGGCCCGGTGACCATCCCCTGGCACCTGGTCACGGCAGGCAAGCCGGTTCCCGATCCTCCTGCCCGCAGGGCCCGTCCGGGCGGCGGTATGCTGGCCTGATGCCAAACGACGAGGACATCCAAGCGCGGGGACGCGCGCTGAGTTCACCCGTCCGGCTGCGCATCCTCCGCCTCTGCCTGCACCGGGAACGGACCAACAAGGAAATCGCCGAAGCGCTGGAACTGAACCCTGCGACCGCACTGCATCACGTCCGCACCCTGCTGGGCACCGGCTTCCTGGCGGCCGGCGAACCACGCACGGGGAACCGGGGCGCGAAGGAAATCCCGTACCGGGCCACCGGCCTCAGCTGGCGCACGTCCCTGCCGGAGGGAGCCAACGCCGTCCTGGTCGAAACGTTCCTTCAGGAAATCGACGGACTCGCGCCGTCGGACCTTGAAGTCATGCGCATGGGCGTGTGCCTTAACGAAGAAAACCGCCGCGGGCTGATGGCACGCCTGCGGGCGGTTTTCGATGAATATGCGCTGCGGGAACCCGATGCGGACGGCACCCCGACTTCTCTGATGCTGGCCCATCACCTGGACCGTACCGGCGCCGAACAGCTTCCCGCTGCGCCCCAGGTCTAGCTCAGGGACCCTGGCCTAGCTCGGGGACCCTGGTCCCGGGCGGTAGCCCGGGTCGGTGCCGTAGGCCGCGCCGGGCGCTGTCTCCGGATGGCTGCGCTGGTACCGCGCTTCGCGCCGCAGCACCGCTGCACAGACGAGGACCGCTGCCACTGTGGCCACGGCCTGGCCGTAAAGCCACACGATTCCTGCCGTAACGACAGGCAGCTCGATCCCGGAGGCCGTTCCCGTCACGATCAGCGGACCGCCCAGGAGGTCAAGGGTGAACAGTCCCAGCAGCACGTAGGTCAGGACACCCGTCAGGGCGCTGACCATGACCGAGCGTGCCCACAGGCCGGTGAAGACTGAAACGGCAGCGCTGAAAAGAAGCGCCGCCGCAGCGCCGAGAGGCAACGGGGTGTCCCCGGCGTAGAGCACCTGGGCGTGGAGTGAGGTCCCCAGGACTCCGGCAGCAATGCCGCCAAGCACAACGGCCACCGGGCCCCGCCTGCGCGGGACCCGGTGACCGGGGCTGGATGCCATGGAGATGATGCTACGCCTTGGCGCGTGCGCGGGTGACCTTGGCACGCTCGTTGGCGTTGAGGACCAGCTTGCGGATGCGGATGGCCTCCGGGGTAACTTCCACGCACTCGTCTTCGCGGGCGAATTCGAGCGACTCTTCCAGGGTCAGCTTGCGCGGCGGGGTCAGGTTCTCGAAGGTGTCCGAGGAAGCGGCACGCATATTGGTGAGCTGCTTTTCCTTGGTGATGTTCACATCCATGTCATCGGCGCGGGAGTTCTCGCCGACGATCATGCCTTCGTAAACCTCGGAGGTGGGCTCCACGAAGAAGGAGCCGCGTTCCTGCAGCTTGATCATGGCGAACGGCGTCACGACGCCTGAACGGTCGGCAATCATCGAACCGTTGGTGCGGTACTCGATGGGGCCGGCCCACGGCTCGTAGCCTTCGGCGATGGACGCGGAGATGCCGGCGCCGCGGGTTTCCGTGAGGAAGCGGGTGCGGAAGCCGATCAGGCCACGGGCGGGAACGATGAATTCCATCCGGACCCAGCCGGTGCCGTGGTTGGACATGTTGACCATGCGGCCCTTGCGGGCAGCCATCAGCTGCGTCACGGCGCCGAGGTATTCCTCGGGGACGTCGATGGTCATGTGTTCCATCGGCTCGTGGATCTTGCCGTCGATCATCTTGGTGACAACCTGCGGCTTGCCCACGGTCAGCTCGAAGCCTTCGCGGCGCATCTGCTCCACGAGGATCGCCAGGGCGAGCTCGCCGCGGCCCTGGACTTCCCAGGCATCCGGACGCTCGGTCGGCAGAACCCGGAGGGAGACGTTACCGATCAGTTCCTTGTCCAGGCGGTCCTTGACCTGGCGCGCGGTGACCTTTGCACCCTTGACCTTGCCGGCCAGCGGGGAGGTGTTGATGCCGATGGTCATGGAGATTGCGGGATCATCCACGGTGATCAGCGGCAACGGCTTGGGGTTGTCGACGTCGGTCAGCGTTTCACCGATGGTGATGTCCTCGATGCCGGCAACAGCCACGATCTCGCCGGGGCCTGCAGACTCGGTCGGAACACGGTCGAGGGCCTTGGTGGCCAGCAGCTCGGTGATCTTCACGGTCTTCATGGTGCCGTCGGCACGGGCCCAGGCAACCTGCTGGCCCTTGCGCAGGGTGCCGTTGAAGATGCGCAGCAGCGCCAGGCGGCCCAGGAAGGGGGAGGCATCCAGGTTGGTGACGTGCGCCTGCAGGACACCTTCCGGATCGTAGGTCGGAGCGGGGATGTGCTCGATGATGGTCTGGAACAGCGGTTCCAGGTTGTCGTTTGCCGGAGCCTGGCCATCAGCCGGCTGCTCCAGGGAGGCAGCACCGACGCGGGCTGCGGCGTAGACAACGGGAACGTTGAGGACCAGGTCCAGATCAAGGTCGGGAACTTCGTCCGCGAGGTCGGAGGCCAGGCCCAGGAGCAGGTCCATGGACTCGCTGACAACTTCATCGATGCGGGCGTCGGGGCGGTCGGTCTTGTTGACCAGCAGCACGACGGGAAGCTTGGCGGCAAGGGCCTTGCGCAGCACGAAGCGGGTCTGCGGCAGCGGGCCTTCGGAAGCGTCCACCAGCAGCACAACGCCGTCGACCATGGAGAGGCCGCGCTCGACCTCACCGCCGAAGTCGGCGTGGCCGGGGGTATCGATCACGTTGATCGTGATGGTTTCGCCGTTGGCGGCGGGGCCGTTGTAGAACACGGTGGTGTTCTTGGCCAGGATGGTGATGCCCTTTTCACGTTCCAGGTCGCCTGAGTCCATCACGCGGTCTTCGACATCTCCGTGCGAGGCGAAGGAGTTCGTCTGCTTGAGCATGGCGTCGACGAGGGTCGTTTTGCCGTGGTCAACGTGGGCCACAATAGCAACGTTGCGGAGATCGCTTCGCACTGCGCTGTTCACAGCCGTGTTGGTTTCTGACATGCGTGAAGACTCAATTCATTGGTTACAGTTCGGGGATAATTCACAGTGGTCCGGAGTCGATCCGGAAAGTCCGGCAGTTCTGTACAAATGCTGCGTTGGAACACACGTGTAAGAAGTCACCGAGAGGCCGCTGTCAGCGGGCACCATACCATTCTAGTCGTTTTGCCAAAGGTTCCCTAATGCGCGCTCTTCAGCGGAACCGAAGGGGGCCTCAGGCAGCCGCGGGCGGCAGCTTGAGTCCTGCACCCGGGATCGCCTCCAGCAGTGCCTTGGTGTATTCCTTCTTCGGCGAGTTGAAGACGTCATCCGTTGTTCCGGTTTCCACCACCTTCCCCTTTTGCATCACGCACACGTTGTCCGCGATCTGGCGGACCACTGCGAGGTCGTGCGTAATGAAGAGGTAGCTCAGGCCAAGGTCGGCCTGCAGCTCGGCGAGCAGGTTCAGGATCTGTGCCTGGACCAGCACGTCCAGTGCGGAAACGGCTTCGTCACAGATGACCACTTCGGGGTCCAGTGCCAGGGCGCGGGCCACCGCCACACGCTGGCGCTGCCCGCCGGAGAGTTCGTTGGGGAAGCGCCGCATCACGGTGGAGGGCAGCGCCACCTGGTCCAGCAGCTCCCGCACCTTCCTGGCACGGCTTGCCTTGTCCCCCATCCCGTGGACCCGCAGCGGTTCCTCGATGGTGTGGAAGATGTTGTACATCGGGTCCAGCGAGCCGTACGGGTCCTGGAAGATCGGCTGGACCCGGCGCCGGAATTCGAAGAGCTTCTTCTTGTCCAGCGTCGTCATGTCCACGCCGTTAAAGAGGATGCTTCCGCTCGTCGGGGTCTCCAGGTTCAGCACCATCCGCGCCACCGTGGACTTGCCCGAGCCTGATTCACCCACGACGGCGGTGGTGGTCCCGCGCTCCACGGAAAAGGACACGTCGTCCACGGCCGTGAAGTCGGTGTGCCTGCCCAGCCCGCTGCGCAGCTTGAAGACCTTGGTGAGGTTGCGTACCTCAATGATGCCGGGTGCCGTGTCCGGGCTGCCGGCCTCAGGGGCGGCTCCCCCGTCGGCCGCGAGCAGGTCCGGCGCGTCCAGCCCCCGTTCCTTGGCGATGTCGATCCGCTTGGAGGCCAGGGACGGTGCCGAGTCCACCAGCCGCCTGGTGTACGGATGCCGGGGATTGGTCAGGATCTCCAGCGCCGGACCAGACTCCACGACGCGGCCCTTGTACATCACGACGACGCGCTGGGCGCGCTCCGCAGCGAGGCCCAGGTCATGGGTAATCAGGAGCACAGCGGTGCCCATTTCCTGCGTCAGGGAGGCAAGGTGGTCCAGGATCTGCCGCTGGACGGTGACGTCCAGCGCGGACGTCGGTTCGTCGGCAATCAGCAGCCGCGGCGAACAGGAAAGGCCAATGGCGATCAGCGCCCGCTGCCGCATCCCGCCGGAGAATTCGTGCGGGTACTGCCTGGCACGGGAAGAGGCGTCGGGCAGGCCTGCCTGGCCCAGCACCCGGGCCACATCCTCGTCGGAGGAAGGGCGGCCGTTGGCCTTCAGGGTTTCGCGTACCTGGAACCCGATCCTCCAGACAGGGTTCAGGTTGGACATCGGGTCCTGCGGAACCATGCCGATCGAATTTCCGCGCAGCTCGACGATGCGCTTGGTGCTGGCATGGGTAATGTCCTCGCCGTCAAAAATGATCTGGCCGCCGCTGACGCGCCCGTTGCCGGGCAGCAGGCCAATGGCTGCGAGCGCCGTCGTCGACTTGCCCGACCCCGACTCCCCCACGATTGCCACCGTCTCCCCCGGCAGGACGGAGAGATTCGCGTCCTGGACGGCATCCACCGTTCCGTTGGAGGTATCGAAGGAAATCGCGAGCGAGCGGATGTCCAGCAGCGGGGCCGGATCGGTGTCCGGCTGCAGGGCGTTGGAAGTCATAGCTTGCGGGCTTTCGGATCGAGGGCGTCACGCACGGCATCTCCGAGCATGATGAAACTGAGGACGGTGACTGACAGTGCCCCGGCGGGCCACAGCAGGGCTGCGGGGTTGGCCCTCAGCGAGGTCTGGGCGGCCGAAATGTCATTTCCCCAGGACATGATGTCCGGCGGCAGCCCGATCCCGAGGAAGGAAAGGGTTGCTTCGGCCACGATGAACGTGCCCAGGGAGATGGTCGCCGTAACGATCACCGGCGCCAGGGCGTTGGGCACCACATGCTTAACCAGTGCCTGGAACTTGGAGACGCCGAGGGCACGGGAGGCGACGACGAAGTCCGCGTTCCGCACGGAAATCACTGCACCTCGGGTGATGCGGGCGATCTGCGGCCAGCCGAAGACCACCAGTGTCACCACCACTGTCAGGATGTTCCGGTTCTCACGGAACATCGGCAGCTGCATCACGATGATGGCGCCCAGGATGAGGGGCAGGGCAAAGAAGATGTCCCCGAGCCGGGCGATCACGGCATCGAGCCAGCCGCCGTAGTAGCCGGCGAGCGCACCGAGTGACCCGCCGAGGAGTACCACGGAGGCGGTGGTAATGACACCGACCAGCAGCGATGCCCGGGTGCCGTAGATCAGCCGGGTGTAGACATCGCAGCCCTGGAGCGTGAAGCCCAGGGGGTGTCCAGGGGCGGGGCCTGCGTTGGAGTCAGCTAGGTAGCAGGCGCCGTCGGCCGGGAGGTGGGTGAAGAGCTGGGGGAAGGCTGCCACCGTAATGATCAGCAGGATCAGGAACGCCGAGATGATGAAAAGCGGCCGGCGGCGGAGGTTCCGCCAGGCTTCCCCCCACATGCTCAGGGGTGCCTTGCCGTCCTGGACGGCATCGGTCTCCGGCAGCCCGGCGGAATCCACCGGGGCGACAAAGTGCTCCTGGGTCCGTTGGCTTTTACTCATAGCGGATCCTTGGGTCGAGCCAGGCATAGAGCAGGTCCACCAGCAGGTTCGCCACCACGTACACCAGGACCAGCACGCTCACGATGGAGACGATCGTGGGTCCTTCGCCGCGGATGACGGCCTGGTAGAGCTTCTGCCCGACGCCGGGCACGTTGAAGATTCCTTCCGTGACAATTGCTCCGCCCATCAGCGCCCCGAGGTCTGCACCCAGGAACGTGATGACCGGAATCAGCGAGTTGCGCAGGATATGGACGCTGACGACCCGTCCGCGGGAGAGGCCCTTGGCCGTCGCGGTACGGACGTAGTCGGCGTTCATGTTTTCGATGACGGATGTGCGCGTCAGCCTGAGGACATAGGCGAAGGATGCCAGTCCCAGGACGGTGGCGGGAAGTATCAGGTCACTCCAGCCGGCGCTCGCTCCGACAGTCGGAGGCGCCCAGCCGAATTTGACCCCGATGATGAACTGCAGCAGGAAGCCGAGGACAAACACCGGGATGGCAATGACGACCAGAGAGACGAACAGTACGGTGCCGTCGAAGATCCGGCCCTTCTTCAGTCCGGCGATGAGGCCGAAGGTGATGCCGAAAACTGCCTCGAAGAGCAGGGCAAGCACCGCCAGGCGCATGGTTACCGGGAAGATCTGGGCCAGGACTTCCGCGACGGGCCGGCCGGAGAAGTCGTTGCCGAGGTTGAAGGTCAGCAGGTTCTTCAGGTAGTTCAGGTACTGCACAATGAACGGCTGGTCCAGGTTGTACTGCTCGCGCAGCTGTGCGGCAACAACCTCGTTAACCGGCCGGTCCCCGAACAGTGCCGCGATCGGATCACCGGGCAGTGAGAAAACGAGGAAGTAGACCAGCAGCGTTGCTCCGAAGAACACCGGAATCATCTGCAGGACCCGGCGGGCGATATATCTGGTCATCGCGGGGCCCTGCCTTGGTCATGGGTGTTGGCAGGTAGTGGCATGGTAACGATCCTGTTTGCTGCCTGGTGGCG
>NZ_JAXIOO010000063.1:0-8512 GCF_049311065.1 Arthrobacter sp. 7Tela_A1
TTTTTTCTTTTTTTTGGGTGTTTTTCTGCTACCGGCCCCCCGGACGGGGCACGGTCCGGTGTCCCGGATGCTGGGCCCTACTTGCCTTGCGCCAGCGCGATCCAGGGGCCGTAACGGTCTGCTTCGGCTTCCAGGAAGGACTTCATCTCATCGGAATCCTTGAAGGTCGGCACCAGATTGGAGTTCTCAATGACGGTGCGGTATTCAGGATCCTCGACAGCTTTGCCCATGGCCTCGGAGAGCCGCTGGACCGTCTCGGCGGGAGTTCCTGCCGGGGCCATGATGCCAACCCAAGAGGCATTGGTCAGGTCGATCCCCGACTCCTTGGCGGTGGGGACATCAGGGTTCTTCGGGTCGCGCTCATCCGTGAGCATCGCCAGGTAGCGCAGCTTGCCGGCGTCAACCTGCGTCTTCTGCGTGCCGATTGCGTCGATGGAGAAGTCCGCGTCACCGGCCGCCACGGCGGCCACAGCGGGGGCTGAGCCATCGAACGGTACGGACGTCAGCGTGATGCCGGCAAGTTCCTGGAGGCCCTGGGCGGGGGAGTCCCAGACCGATCCGACGCCAGGGCTTGAGTACGTGATGTCCCCGGGGCTGGCCTTGGCTGCTTCAATGAGGTCTTCGAGGGTCTTGAACGGGCTGTCCACGGGGACGGCGATGGCGCCGGGCCCTGAAAGCCCCTGGCCGATGGGTTCGTAATTGGCCGGGTCGATGTCGTAGTCCTGGAACTGCAGGGTGGCGACCTCGACACCCATCATCGAAAGGTTGTATCCGTCAGGCTTCTGGTCCTTGAGCCAGTTGTAAGCGACTGAACCGTTGGCGCCGGGCCGGTTCTCCACGATGACTTCAACGCCGAGCTCACGTTCAAGCAGCGGGGCGATGGTGCGCGCCGTCAGGTCACCGGAGCCGCCGGCCGCCCAGGGGACTGTGAGCCTGATGTCCTGGGCCGGGAACTCGTCGCCGGAGTCGCTGCCGCTCCCCGAAGCACAGCCGGACAGTGCGAAGAGGCCAATGGTGCCGATGGCCAGTGACTTGGTGAGTCTTTTCACGTGGAGCTCCTTTTGCATCCGTAAGGCTGGCGGACGCATCCGGCTGTCGTCGATGACATCGGTTGGCCCCCAGATTGCTACTGCGCGCTATGCGAACAAATGTTCAACAATCGCACACTGGGTGTAATCTAATTCACACCATCCTCATCTGCAAGGATGCAGTCAAACTGTGACTTGCCGCCTCCGCACGGGTGTTTACAGAGTCCGATCGCAAGGAAGCCGCCGCCCGGAACTGGAAGGAACGCGCATCCAGGCGGGGCCGGCGCTACGCTAGGCGCATGACTGAGCAGACCAACGCCGAACTGCTGGCCGCCATTAGCACCGCAGCCCAAGAACTTGCCCGGCATTTGCCCCCGCTGTCCGACGAGCAGGTGGCAGCGCCGTCGCGCCTTCCGGGGTGGAGCCGAGGGCATGTCCTGGCCCATATCGCCGGGGTCAGCACGGCCATGGCCCGCCAGGTCGAGTTCGCCGCCCGCGGAGAAACGATCGAACTGTACGACGGCGGCGTGGACGGCCGGAACCAGGCCATCGAACGCGGCGCCCTGCGCTCAGCCGCTGAGCACCGTGAGGTCCTGGCACGGGAAATCGGACAGGCCATCGAGCGTTTCACTGCCCTCGGCGACGCCGGCTGGAGCACCTCGATCTCCTACCGCGGCGGCGTCGTGCGGGATGGAGCGGAAGCCCTGTGGCGCGAACTGGTGATCCATCTCAGCGACCTGGACATCGGCGTCGACCCGGATGCCTGGACGCCGGCGTTCTCGGACCATCTTTTTGGTTTTCTTTCTGCCCGCGTTCCTGACGGCCTGCGCCTGAGGCTGCAGCCCCTCGGGCACCTGCCGCGGACCATCGGCAACGGGCCCCGGACCGTGGCGGTCAACGGAATGGCGACCGACATTGCCGCGTGGCTGGCCGGGCGCCATCCCAGCCTGGGCAGCCTCCGTGCTGATGCGGACGCCGATGGCGTTGTCCTTCCGGTGCTGCTCCCATGGCCGTCCGCAATGAGCCCGCAGTAGGGACGGGCCTTCCGGAGCAAGCGCGTCCAGCCTAGGGTTGGTAGTGCGATAATCCGCGTCTACGGAAGGCCGGCCATGGCTGACTCAGCAACACCGTCCAGCAATTCCGGGAACGATCCCTCCGCCGTTCCGCAGGGCAGGATCGAGCGGCTGACCGACGGCTGGGCCTTGGCTTTCGACAAGCAGTTCGACTATCCCACGGCCCACATCTGGGACGTACTCACCAACCCCCGCAAGGTGGAAAAGTGGCTGGGATCCGTAACACCCGGCTGGGAACTGGGCAAGGAATACACCCTCGACATGGGCAACGGAACCGCCTCGGGGACCGTCCTGCAGCTGAACCCCCGGTCCAGCCTGCAAATCTCCTGGGACGATGAACTTGGTGAAGAGTCCGTGCTCGAATGGCAGGTCCTTGAATCCGACGGCGGGGCACTCCTGACGTTCCGCTCACGCACCGACACTGCCGATTTCCTCGCCGAAGGAAGTGCAGGATGGGAAGGGCTGCATGACGCCTTCGCGGCTGTGGCCGCCGGCGGAACCCCGGAACCGGGAGCCCCGGGGCAGTGGAGGTCCCTGCGCGATGCCTACAGCCGTGACTTCCGCATCTCCCCGACCATGGGCGTCCTGGAAGAAACACCGGAGGGCAGGACCCTCCTTTTTGAACGCTGGTACGACGCGCCTGCAGACGATCTGGGCGCCGCCCTCGAGAGCTCCAGCGGCAACCTGCGCATGGGCGAAGGCGCGGACATCACCGCCGTTGATGAAGACGGCTTTGGAAAGATGCGCATCTCACAGCGGCTCGAAGGCGGGACCGCCCAAGACACCGCCGCCCTCATGGCCGCCTGGCATCTGGCCCTCGATTCCGCGGCTGTCCGCCTGGACGGCGGAACCCCGAACCCCAACTCGCACCGGCTGCGCGCCCTCGAAGCACTTTACGGATCAATGATCTGAGTTCCGCCCGGAGACCGACCGGTTTTCGGGCCGGTGGTCCGGCTTGCTACGGTCGAGGCATGAATTCCCCGGACCCTCGCACGCGTCTGGCCGTTCCGGCCACGGAGGCAGCACCGTGGCTTTTGGGTGCTGTCCTGCATCATGAAACCAACGACGGCGACGTGGCCGTCCGGATCACCGAAGTAGAGGCTTACCTGGGCGATGCTGACCCCGGATCGCATGCCTTCCGCGGCCAATCCGCCCGGAACGCGACCATGTTTGGCCCAGCCGGGCATCTCTACGTGTACTTCACCTACGGCATGCATTACTGCGCCAACGTTGTCTGCGGGGTTGAGGGCACGGCCACCGGCCTGCTGCTGCGGGCAGGGGAAATCGTTGAGGGACGCGAGATTGCCCGGCGGCGCCGGAAGGAACCGAAGACGGATCTGGATCTGGCCCGCGGTCCCGCCCGGCTTGCGCAGGCACTGGGCATTGACCGGACCCTGAACGGGGCTGACGTCTTCACCGGGCCGCTGCGGCTCGAGCTGCCAGCCGAACCGATGGACCCGGCGCGGATCTCCCGCGGTCCCAGGGTTGGGGTCAGCGGCGAAGGCGGGGGAGAGGCCTATCCCTGGCGCTTCTGGCTCACCGGGGAACCAACGGTTTCCAAATACCGTCCTGCGGTGCAGCGCCGGCAGCCGGCGGGCGCCACAGCCAAGACGGCCTGAACCGGCACCCCTGTGACCAGCAGCGCACACCCGGACTGCTGCCGGGCAGGGCAGTCGGTGCCCGGGCCCGATAAGGTGGATAGGTGAAAGACGAAGCTTCAGCACCCCTGGCCGGCTCTGCAATACCGGCCGAATCCATTCTCGAGACCATTGACCGGCTCTGCGCGGTGGTCCCGAATTACCCGACCCCGGGGGTGACGTTCCGTGACCTGACTCCGGTCTTCGCTGACGGACCGGCACTGCGCGGCATGGTCGACGCCCTGCTGGCCGGCTTCGAGGGAACCTTCGACTACGTGGCCGGCGTCGAGGCCCGCGGTTTCCTGCTCGCCGCTGCCGCAGCCTACGCTTCCGGACACGGTGTTATCACTGTCCGCAAGCCCGGTAAACTGCCGCGCCCGACCTATAACGAGACGTACTCCATGGAGTACGCGACCAACAGCCTCGAAGTTCACATCGGCGACATTCCCCCCGGTTCCCGGGTCCTGGTCCTGGACGATGTGCTGGCGACCGGCGGGACCCTGGGTGCCACTGCCCGGCTCATCGAACGTGCCGGCTCGAGCGTTGCCGGCATCGGCGTGGTACTTGAACTGGACGGCCTTGGCGGGCGGGAAAACCTGGCCGGTTACAAGGTCCGTTCCCTGCGCACGTACTAGTCTTTTGCGTCCCGGCGGCGTGCCGTCTGGCCGCTCTATGGACAGGGCATGGAAAATGTGCCGATGCGGGGTAAGATTGACGGTCTGCCTTTGCGAGAGGGAACGCGAACATGCCTGAAACGCCTACGGCCCATGCGGAGCTCGAAAACGAGCGCCAATATGTGGCCGGCCTGTACCACCGGCTCGATGAACTGCGCGAGGAAAAAAGCGAACAGCTGGCCCAGGTCCGCCGCAGCCACTCAGCCGGTTCGCACCAGAACCGGTCCGAACGCGATGCCTTTGCAACCATGTATGAGGACCGACTTGCGCAGCTGAATGCCGTCGACGACCGGCTGGTGTTCGGACGCCTGGACCTCGACGACGGCGAGACCCGCTACATCGGCAGGATCGGCCTCTCCACTGCCGACCTCCAGCGGCTGATGGTCGACTGGCGTGCCCCCGAAGCGGGCACCTTCTACCAGGCCACTGCCTTCGAACGCCAGGGCGTGCGCCGCCGGCGGCACCTGATCCTCAAGGGCCGTGACGTCGAAGGCCTCGAAGATGACGTGCTGGACTACTCAATGCTTGAGGAGGGCGAGAACCTCCAGGGTGAAGGTGCCCTCCTCGCGGCGCTGAACTCCAAGCGCACCGGCCAGATGTCAGACATCGTCGGCACCATCCAGGCCGAGCAGGACCGCATCATCCGCGCACCGCTGCCCGGCACGCTGGTTGTGCAGGGCGGCCCTGGCACCGGCAAGACAGCCGTCGCCCTGCACCGTGCGGCCTACCTGCTCTACACGCATCGGGAACGGCTGAAGTCTGCCGGCGTGCTGCTGGTCGGACCGTCCAACGCGTTCATCCGGTATATCGAACGCGTGCTGCCGTCCCTGGGCGAGACCGGCGTCGTCATGGCCAGCCTGGGGCAGCTGATGCCCGGTATCACCGCGTCAGGGGAGGACACAGCAGCGGCAGCGGAGGTCAAGGGCCGGCTGTCAATGGCCGACGTCGTCGCCCGGGCCGTCGCGAACCGCCAGCGCAGCCTGGCCGAACCCCGGCGCCTCAACGTTGACGGCACCATGATCACCCTCACGCCCAAGCAGGTGGCACGGGCCCGGGACCGGGCGCGCGCCACGGGCAAACCACACAACGAAGCCCGCGTGACCTTCGTGAAGATCCTGCTGCGCGAGCTCACCGACCAGATGACCGAAGTCCTCGAAGAGTCGGCCGGAGCGGGCAACAGCACTGACCGTGCCTACCTGGCTGAAGATGTGCGCAGCGCCCGGGACGTCCGGATCGCGCTGAATCTTTGCTGGATGCCGCTCACCCCGGAGAAGCTCATCAGCGAGCTGTTCAGCAAGCCCGGGCACTTGGAAATGGCCGCTCCCGAGCTCACGGACGCCGAACGTGCACTGCTGATGCGCAGCCCCGACGCGCCCTGGACCGAAGCGGATATTCCCCTTCTCGACGAGGCCGCCGAACTGCTGGGAGACCTCGACGCCTCCGCCGGCCGCGACAGCGCCGCACTGGAGGAGGCCCGGAAGCGGGACCTCGCCAACGCCGAGCGCGCCATCGAGAACACCGAGGGCTTCCTTGAAGACTCCGGCGCGCACGGCATCCTCTCTGCCGAAGACCTTGCCAACCACAACATGGCAACGGAACAGCGGCTCACCGCTGCCGACCGCGCCGCCGTCGACCGTACCTGGGCCTTCGGGCACGTCGTGGTGGACGAGGCACAGGAACTGTCCGCGATGCAGTGGCGGCTGCTGATGCGCCGCTGCCCGCTGAAATCGTTCACTGTGGTCGGCGATATTGCACAGACCTCCTCCGCGGCCGGGGCAACGTCCTGGCAGCGGGCCCTGGAACCCTTTGTGGGGGAGCGCTGGACCCTGGAGGAACTGACGGTTAACTACCGCACCCCGGCCCAGATCGCCGAAGCAGCGGTTCGGATGGCGAATGCCGCCGGCCTGGTGGTCTCGGCGCCCAAGGCCGTGCGCGAGGGCAAATGGGCTCCGTTCCTGGACACTGTGCCGGAGGGCACCGTGGTGGACAGGCTGATGCAGACACTCCCGGAGGACCTGGAAGCCATTGAGGGAGGCCTTCTGGCCGTCATCACCGAGGAACACCGGCTGACCGAGGTCCGCCGGGCTGTTACGGCCGTGTACGGGAACCGTGTTGGGACGGGCGCCGGGGGACTGTCGCAGGACATCGTCGTCATCTCGCCCCGTGAGGCAAAGGGACTGGAGTTCGACGGCGTCGTCATCCTTGAGCCGTCCGAACTGCTGACCGCAGCGGCCGGCAAGGTGGGGGATCTGTACGTTGCCATGACCAGGCCCACACAGAGGTTGCGTCTTATAGCGGAGCACGGCATCCCCGCGGGCATCGACGGCACCGAATCCTGATAATTTAGAAGGCGTGCCACAGAATACCGAGACCTCCGAGGGCCTAGTTGCCCAGCAGAACGATTCGACCTTTGCCAACATCTGGCAGGAACTGAAGTGGAGAGGGCTGATCAAGCTCTCCACCGATGAGGCGGAACTGGAAAAACTCCTCAGCGGAGACCCGGTCACGTATTACTGCGGCTTCGATCCCACGGCGCCGAGCCTGCACCTGGGCAACCTGGTCCAGCTCCTGACGATGCGCCGCCTGCAGCTGGCCGGGCACCGTCCGCTTGCGCTCGTCGGCGGCTCCACCGGTCTGGTCGGTGACCCGCGCCCGACGGCGGAACGCACCATGAACACCAAGGAAACGGTGGCGGAATGGGTCGGCTACCTGCAGGGACAGGTCCAGCGTTTCCTCAGCTTTGAGGGTGACAACGCAGCCCGCATGGTGAACAACCTGGACTGGACCGCTCCGATGAGCGCCCTGGACTTCCTTCGGGAAATCGGCAAGCACTTCAGGGTCGGAACCATGATCAAGAAGGAAATCGTCGCCTCCCGCCTGAACTCTGACGAAGGCATCAGCTACGCCGAGTTCAGCTACCAGGTGCTGCAGGGCATGGACTATCTCCAGCTCTTCCGCGATTACGACTGCGTGCTGCAAACCGGCGGCTCCGACCAGTGGGGCAACCTCACTTCCGGCACCGAGCTGGTACGCAAGGTGGAGGGCGCCGGCGTCCACGCCCTGGGTACGCCGCTCATTACCAATTCGGACGGCACCAAGTTCGGCAAGAGCGAGGGCAACGCCATCTGGCTGGATCCCACCATGACCAGCCCCTACGCCATGTTCCAGTTCTGGCTGAACACCGCCGACGCCGATGTCATCGACCGCCTCAAGGTCTTCACCTTCCGCACCCGGGAGGAGATCGCCGAACTTGAGCGCTCCGTGAAAGAAGCACCGCACAAGCGCGAGGCACAGCGGGCCCTTGCCTACGACGTGACCTCGCTGGTCCACGGCACCGACGCCACCGACAAGGTCATTGCCGCCTCGGCTGCGCTCTTCGGGCAGGGCGAGCTGGAATCGCTGGACGAAGCCACGCTCACCGCAGCCACAGCCGAACTGCCCCGCGCAGAAGTTGGATCCGGCAGCCTGGGAATCATCGACCTGCTGGTAGCCACGCAGCTTTCCAAGACAAACTCCGATGCGCGCCGGACCATTACCGAAGGCGGGGCGTACGTGAACAACCGCAAGGTCACCGAGATCGACGCTGTCATTGGCACCGAACAGCTGCTGCACGGCAAGTACCTGCTGCTGCGCCGCGGCAAGCGGACTCTGGCCACCGTGGTGGTCACGGACTAAACCATTGCAGACGGCGGAGGGCCGGCGCCGCGTGAACTGCTCACGCGGGGCCGGCCTTCCGCCGTTTTCCCGTACTTGGCCTGTTACCTGCAGTGCAGGAGATCACAGGGATCCCGGCTTGCATGGGTCACCGCTGGTGTGCAAAGATAAATGAGTCGCCGCGGCCGGGACGCTCCGCTGAGAAGCAAGAGCGCCGAGCATGGCGGCAAAAATCCAACCGACACAGAGGCTTGCTTCGAGGCATTGGCTGAGAAAATAAGCTTTCGTTTGGCGTGGAATCATCATTCTGTTTCATGCAGATTTCGGAAATATTCCGGATTTGCTAAAACCGGATCGATGAAATAGAATTATGAAACACCGCAGCGGTGCGAAAAGAAAAAGAATCAGCCGGAAACGGAAATGGTTTTTCTGAGTAGGCCGGATGC
>NZ_JAXIOO010000064.1:0-7665 GCF_049311065.1 Arthrobacter sp. 7Tela_A1
CCCGGGGCGCGGCCCCCCCCCGTCGTTGTTTGTGGTTTCGGGGAAGTCAGGGGGCCAGTTCGACGTCGTCCGCTGCCGGGCCGTCGGTTTCCGGATCCTGCAGCGCCGCGCCGCCAACGGCTTCGCCCTGCCAGGTCAGCAGCTCCCAGGCGTGCCCGCGGGCCTCCGGCCTGGGCATGGTTTCCAGGACGACGATCCCGGTGTTGCTCAGAGAGTTTTCCACGATGAAGTCCGGCCCGACGTTCCTGGCCCGCAGTGTTGCCCAAGCCCGGATGATGGCCCCGTGGCTGAACACCACCGGGACGCCATGCCCCGCCCGCTGGAGTTCAGCGACCACCTCGTCGAAGCGGCCGATGGTTTCCTCGCCGTCCGGTCCGCCGCTCATCCGGACGGAGAGGTCGCCGTTCACCCAGGCGTAAACCGTCCGCAGGTAGGCCTGGATCGATTCCGGGTCGCCCCGCATTTCCAGGTTCCCGGCTGAGACTTCCCGCAAGCCCTCGCGTACTTCAATCGGCTGGGCCAGTGCGTCTGCCAACGGCTGCGCCGTCAGCTGCGTCCGGAGGAGGTTCGACGCGTAGACGGCACTGACCTGCTCGTGTCCCAGGGCCTTCGGGAGCGCTGCTGCCTGCGCCACCCCCAGCTCGGTCAGTCCGGGCCCGGGCGCGTCCGTGTCCAGCAGCCGTTGAATGTTCGACGGCGTCTGTCCGTGACGGACCAGAATCAGGCGCATCGCTGCTTTCCTTCCCAGTTGCCTGCCGCTGGTTTTCCGTGGTGCTCCACAGCTAGGAGCCGAGCGGCCGTCCGGCCATGTTTTCCAGGCGGCGAATCCGGTCAGCCATGGGCGGGTGGGTGGCCAGCAAGCCGCGGACACCGTTGCGGAAGGGATTGGCGATCATCAGGTGGGAGGTATTCACCAGTTTCTGGTCGGTGTTCGGCAGGGGCGCCTGCTGCGTACCACTCTCCAGCTTGCGAAGTGCCGAGGCGAGCGCCAGCGGATCATCGGTGAGCTTGGCACCGTCTTCATCGGCGTCGTACTCCCGGGTCCGGCCAATGGCCATCTGGATCAGGCTCGCCGCCAGCGGAGCGAGGATGGCCATGGCAATCATGGCCAGCGGATTGGCGTTGCGCCGGTCCCCGCCGCCGAAGAACAGCAGGAACTGGCCGAGGGACGTGATGACGCCGGCAATCGCTGCGGCAACGGAGGAGGTGAGGATGTCGCGGTTGTAGACATGCATGAGCTCATGGCCGAGTACCCCGCGCAGTTCGCGTTCGTTCAGCAGCTGCAGGATCCCCTGCGTGCAGCACACGGCGGAGTTCTGCGGGTTCCGTCCGGTCGCGAAGGCATTGGGTGCCATGGTCGGGGAAATGTAGAGCCTCGGCATCGGCTGGCCGGCCTTGGCGGAGAGCTCGCGGACAATCCGGTACATCTCCGGGGCCTGTGCTTCCGTCACCGGCACGGCGTGCATGGCGCGGATAGCCAGCTTGTCGCTGTTCCAGTAGCTGTACGCCGTCGTGGCCAGGCCAATGAGGAGGAAGATCCAGATAAACGCGGAGTTGCCCGTACCGCTGGAGAGCAGGCCGCCGATGCCCAGCAGCACGGCGAAGAGCACCCCGAAGAGGACTGCAGTCTTCAAACCGTTGAAATGTCGGTGCACGTGTACACGATCCTTCCTGGGCGGAAGGCCCCCGCCTCCCACGGGAGGGCAGGTCTAAAACCTTCCGCATTGACGTTTTCCGTAACCCTTAACGTATGTGCACCGCGCCCTGTTCCGCGCACCCTTCGAGGGTGGGTTACGGTTCCGGGTGCCGGGCGTCGTACCGTGCGAAAGCGGGCTGCAGCCGGGCCAGGACGACGACGGCGGCAACGCACGCCAGTCCCCCGGCCACAGCGGCCCATCCCTCCCCCAGGAACGATGCGTCAATGCCGGAGACCAGGTCCCCCAGCCGCGGCCCGCCCGCGCCCACCACCACGAAGACGCCCTGCAGCCTGCCGCGCATCTCATCGGGGGTAGCCGCCTGCAGGATCGTGGAGCGGAAGACACCGCTGATCGAGTCGGCGATCCCCGCAGCTCCCATGGCCAGCGCCGCCGGAAGGAGCCACGGGGAGACACCGCCGCCGTCGTGCTCTCCAGCGAGCACCACCACAATGCCGAAGGCGGCGACCGAGAGCCCCCAGGCCACCACCGACCACATCACGGCCAGCCCCTGCCGGCGCACCAGGCCCAGCGGGCCGGAGAAAAGCCCGGCAAGGAACGATCCCGCGGCGGTCGCTGCGAGCAGGATTCCCACCGTCTCGGCGCCGCCGCCGAGCATCAGCGCTCCGATGGCGGGCAGCAGCGCCCTGGGCTGGGCCAGGACCATGGCCGCCAGATCGACAATGAACGTCATCCGGATGTTCGGACGCGTGCCCAGGAAGGCAAAGCCTTCCAGCACGGATTTGAGACCGGCCTTCTGGACCTGCCCAACGGGCGGCATCGGCTTGAGCCGGTAGAGGGCCCACATGGCAGCAGTGAAGGTGACGACGTCGATCGTGTAGGTCCAGCCGTAGCCCACCTGGCCCACCAGCACGCCGGCAAGGAGTGGCCCGATGGCCATGGCCAGGCCGAAGGTGATCATGCTCAGGGCGTTGGCGGCGGGAAGGAGCTCGGGGCGGATCAGGCGCGGAATGATGGCGCTGCGGGCCGGGTGGTTGAGTCCGCCGGCCCCGGAGTTGATGGCCACGAGAACAAACAGCAGCCAGACGTTGTGCAGGCCCAGCCACGCCTGGACCGCGATTCCGATCGTGGTCAGCCACAGGACAACGGAGGAGAACAGTGCGACTTTCCGCCGGTCGTAGGCGTCCACCACCGAGCCGCCGTAGAGGCCGGCCAGGATCAGGGGTACCAGGCCCACCACGCCGAGCATGCCAACGTACAGGCTGGAGCGGGTCAGGTCGTAGACCTCCAGGCTCACTGCCACCAGGGTGAGCTGGGTTCCGATTGCGGAGAGTGCCGTTCCGGTCCAGAGCCGGCGGAAATCCGGGCTCTCACGCAGCGGGGTCAGGTCAGCGAGCAGTCTTGGCACCAGAGCAGTCTAAGCGAGCACAGTCCCCGGACCCGGCAGCTGCGCCGGGGGCGGCGCGGGGGAAGACGTGGATGGACGTCGACCGGGATGCCAGGGCCCGGGAAAACAAAAAGGAAGCATGCTTAGGGTATTCTGTTTCGCACCTCTCCCCCTATTTAAGGAGGCCCGCCATGCTGACCCGAGACGTTGCCGACGGCATCCACCTGATCCAGCACGCCTACACGAATGCTTACCTCGTCGAAGGCGGCGGCGAGGTCATGATTGTCGACACGGGCCTGCCTGCTGCCCAGCACGCGATTTCCAGTGCCGTGCGATCACTGGGCTACGGACCCGGTTCCGTCAGCGCCATTGTGCTGACGCACGGGCATTTCGACCACACCGGCACCGCCGCGAAGCTGCGCACGGAGTTCCGCGCCCCCATCCTGGCCCATCCGGCAGACCATTACATTGCTGCACATCCCTACCGGTACGCCCACGAACGGCCGCGGCTGGAATACCCGGTGCGCTTCCCCGCAGCCCTCCGCTGCCTTGGCGCCATGACCATGGCCGGGGCGCTGATGGTGCGGGGAGTGACCGATGTCCTGGAACTGGTTCCCGACTCCGGTGCCACCCTGCCCGGAGCTCCGGACCTGCTTGCGACCCCCGGCCACACCGCCGGGCATGTGGCCCTGCATTTTCCCGAGCGCGGTGCACTGATCTGCGGAGATGCACTGGTCACGCTGAATCCCTACACCGGCCGGACCGGACCGCAGATCGTCTCGGGAGCAGCTACGGCCAACAGTGCTGCCGCACTGGACTCTCTCCAGGTCCTGGCTGGCACCGGAGCTCCCCTGCTGCTGCCCGGACACGGAGACCCCTGGACCCAAGGTGCCGAGGCCGCCGTCGAACAGGCCCTGGCGAAGGGCGCCAGCTAGCTGTCGCTGCCGGCAGGGCCCGGCGGGGAACCGGCGCGGTCCAGCTCCTGCGCGACGATGCCGTGCAGTTCCGGGTCCGCGACCGGCCGGAAGTGGCCCATGGCGTCCAGGACGATGTTCCTCGCGCCGTCCAGGCCGCTGCCGCCGGGAATGTGCGGGTCAAAGGACGCATAGACAGAGGTGATCCGGGCGTTGACGTCCAGGCTCGCCATCAGCGTGCGCAGCCGCCGGTCCCGCGGGGAAAAGGCACGGATCGAGGGAACCAGGAAGAGACTGGCATAGGGCGAGCCGGAAAACGGGGTGTTCACTGCCACCATCCGGCTGACTCTGTGCGCCTGCTCGCCCAGCATCACCTGCTTGCCGATCAGGCCACCCTTGCTGTGGGCCACAATGGCCACCTGCGACAGGTCCTGGGCGGCGAGGTACTCCTCCACCCGGCGGGCCATGTCAGGCACGGACCCCCGGTTATAGCCCAGGGTCCGGACTGTGTGCACCGGGTGCCCCCGGGCGGAGAGGAACTCGGCCAGGGGCCTCAGGAACTGCCACGTCTCATAGACCCCGGGAAGCAGCAGGACCGGCTGGCGCAACTCCATCCCCTCCTCCGGGTGCAGGTAGGCGGCAGGATCCAGGCGGAACCAGAACCCCTGGATCTGCCAGCGGGCAACATAGGCATAGTCGGCAGCCCAGGCCGCCGCCAGCAGTGTCCTGCGGCGCAGCCACCCGCCCAGCCCGGCCCGGCGCCCGGCTCCGTGCTCCCCGGAAGGCCGCCGAGTCACCGGCTTGCCTCCCCCAGCCGATGCACCCAGGCTGCCGCCTCTTCCGGACGGTCCCACATCAGGACATGCGGCGCACCGGGAATCTCACCCAGCAGGATGCCGGGCCGGGCCTGGGCCAGCCGCAGCAGCCACGACGGGGGAACGATCGGGTCCCGGCCTCCGCGCAGGACCGCCACGGGGCATGCCACCCCAGCCAGGCGTTCCTCGAGCGGGTGCGGCATCATCCGCCGCAGGGTACGGAGGTACCAGCGGGGTCCTGCCCGAAGGTAGTCAGTGAACACGATGCGGTTCACGCCGGGACTCTCGTGCAGGGTGTCCTGGGCCAGGCGCAGGGCCTGCAGCAATACCTGCCGTTCCTTCCGGTTGACCGTTGGACCCAGCAGGAGCAGCGACGTGACGAGTTCCGGGGCAAGGCGGGCGGCCTCGACGACGACCTGGCAGCCCATGGAGTGCCCCACCAGCTGGGCCCGGCTGATCCCGGCAAGACGCAGCGCCCGGACCACGACCCCCGCGTAGCCCTCCATGGTCAATGGCTCCCGGGGGCGCGGCAGTCCGGCGTGGCCGGGCAGTTCCAGGCAGTGCACCCGGGCGCCGGCGGACAGCTCGGCGGCGAGGGGTTCGAAGTACCGCGCCGAGGCGCCGATGCCGTGGACCAGCACAATGTCCGGCCCGCCGGTGCCCGAGGTGCGCAGGCCGACGTCGTACTCTCCCACCGTGAGGCGCCTGACGTCAGGTTCCGCCGCCGCTTCGGGCATGTGCTTGTCTCCTTGGTCCTGCAGCCGATCCGGCCGTTGCCACCACCCTAACCGGCAAAGTTAGGCTCGACTTATTATGAATTACTCAGAATAAGTGCGTATGATGGATGGCATGACTTCACCAGCAGCCTCCACGGCAACCACTGACAAGTGGTCGGCCGAGCTGCGTGCGCACGGACGCCGGGTGACCAAGCAGCGCCTGGCCGTGCTGGATGCCGTCGACCACACTCCGCATGCGGGGGCGGAAGACGTCGCGGCAGCTGTCCGGTCCATCCTTCCGGACATCAGCCTCCAGTCCGTCTACGTGGTTCTGACCGACCTCACCGACACCGGACTCCTGCGCAGGATCGAGCCGCCGCATTCGCCGGCACGCTACGAGACCCGCGTGAATGACAACCACCACCATGCAATCTGCACCGGCTGCGGCCGGATCGAAGACGTGGACTGCGCCGTCGGGCACGCACCGTGCCTGACGCCCAGCGATACCCACGGCATGAATATCAAGATTGCAGATGTCCTGTACCAGGGGCTCTGCTCTGACTGCGCAGCAAAGGCGAGCGCAGCACAGACCACCTGATTCACTGCTTTACGACTCCACCCAAAGAAGAAAGAGAGAGAATGTCGAACTTCACCACCACCCAGACCGGCACTCCGGTTGCCAGCGACGCACACTCGCTGAGCCACGGAGCTGACGGCGCGGTTGTCCTCCACGACCGTTACCTGGTTGAGAAGCTTGCCCAGTTCAACCGGGAGCGCATCCCGGAGCGCATCGTGCACGCCAAGGGCGGCGGCGCGTTCGGCGAATTCACCGTCACCGAAGACGTTTCCAAGTACACCCGTGCAGCTGTTTTCCAGCCCGGCACCACCACGGAAACCGTGCAGCGTTTCTCCTCGGTTGCCGGCGAAATGGGCTCCCCCGATACCTGGCGCGACGTCCGCGGCTTCGCGCTGCGTTTCTACAGCTCCGAGGGCAACTACGACATCGTCGGCAACAACACCCCGGTGTTCTTCATCCGCGACGGCATCAAGTTCCCGGACTTCATCCACTCGCAGAAGCGCCTCCCGGGTTCCGGCCTGCGCGACGCCGACATGCAGTGGGATTTCTGGACCAACTCCCCCGAGTCCGCACACCAGGTCACGTACCTGATGGGCGACCGCGGCCTGCCGCGCTCCTGGCGTGAAATGCCCGGCTTCGGCTCCCACACCTACCAGTGGATCAACGCCGAGGGCGAGCGCTTCTGGGTCAAGTACCACTTCGTCTCCAACCAGGGCAACGTCGAAATGACCGGTGCCGAGGCTGAGAAGATCGCCGGTGCCGATGCCGACTACTACCGCCGCGACCTCTACGAGAACATCGCTGCCGGCAACTTCCCGTCCTGGGACCTCTTCGTCCAGGTCATGCCGTACGAAGATGCCAAGTCCTACCGGTTCAACCCGTTCGACCTGACCAAGGTCTGGCCGCACGCGGATTACCCGCTGATCAAGGTCGGCACGCACACGCTGAACCGCAACCCGGAGAACTTCTTCGCGCAGATCGAGCAGGTTGCCCTGTCTCCCGCGAACCTGGTCCCCGGCATTGCCGCTTCCCCGGACAAGATGCTGATGGCCCGCATCTTCTCCTACCCGGATGCACAGCGTTACCGTGTGGGCACCAACTACAACCAGCTGCCGGTGAACGCACCGAAGGCTCCGGTGAACAACTACTCGCAGGACGGCTACGGCCGCTTCTCGTTCAACTCCCCGGAGACCCCGGTCTACGCCCCGAACACCCTGGGCGGCCCCGTGGCCGACCCGGCACTCGCCGGCGAAGGCACCTGGGAAAACGACGGCGCGCTGGTGCGTTCCGCCGCTACCCTGCACCCCGAGGACAGCGATTTCGGCCAGGCCGGCACGCTGTACCGCGAGGTGTTCGACGACGCCGCCAAGGCCCGTTTCCTGGAAACCATCACCGGTGCAGTCTCCGGTGTGCAGCGCCCGCACATCCGCGAAGCTGCAATCCAGTACTGGACCAACGTTGACGCCGGGCTCGGCGCCAAGCTCCGCGCCAACCTCGCCGCCGGCGAGACCACGGCCAACGAGCAGGCCGAGTACGTAGGCGTCGCAGACTAGTCTGCCCGTCCTTACGGCTACGCAGGAGCGGCCGGTCCCTTCGGGGGC
>NZ_JAXIOO010000065.1:0-6294 GCF_049311065.1 Arthrobacter sp. 7Tela_A1
GCCCGATCCCGAGCCGACGCCGGAGCCCGAGCCGACGCCGGATCCTGAACCGACGCCGGATCCCGAGCCGACGCCGGAGCCCACCCCGGAGCCGGATCCTGAACCGACGCCGGATCCCGAGCCGACGCCGGAGCCCACCCCGGAGCCGGATCCTGAACCGACGCCGGATCCCACCCCGGAGCCGGATCCCGAGCCGACGCCGGATCCCACCCCGGAGCCCGATTCCGAGCCGGAATCTGAGCCAGGGCTGGAGGGGGAGGAGTCGGAGTCGATCCCCGAGCCGACCCCCGAACCGGAGCCCGCTCCAGGCCCCGCCGCGGCCCAGGCACCCCTGCCTGCCGGTATGACGGCGGTCGAGGTTGAGGTTGAGGCCACCGCCGACGACGCCGCGGTCACCGTTCCATCGACCATCGCCGCGCAGACCGAGGATGACACCTACCCCATCCCGACGTCGATCCCGACGGCCAAGCAGCTGGACGGATTGACCGACACCAACGCCAACGCCGCCGCCCTTGCCACCTTCGGCACGCTGGCCGCAGGCATGGGAACGCTGGCCGTTGTGGCGAGCCGTAAGGATGGCTAACTCGAAGATCAAGCAGATGCCGCGTGGACTAACGAGGTGACGAAAACGGGAGGGACAGCCAAAGCTGTCCCTCCCGCCGTCGTTCGCTAGAAAACCCTAGAGCTGCGAACCGACCTTGAAGTCGGTTTCGTCGCCGCGGGTGTAGGAGAAGCCGTCAGCGCCGATGGTCACTTCCATTTCGGAGGAGTCGGTGCGGGCCACAACCTGCTGCGGGTTGCCGTCCAGGTCCAGGACCAGGGAGGCCTCGGTGTACCAGGACGGAACAACGGGGTTGCCCCACCAGTCGCGGCGCTGGTTGTCGTGGACGTCCCAGGTGATGGTGGGGTTGTCCGGGTCGCCTGTGTAGTAGTCCTGGGTGTAGATCTCGATGCGGTGGTCGTCCGGATCCAGGATGTAGAGGTAGAACGCGTTGGAGACGCCGTGGCGTCCGGGGCCGCGCTCGATCCGGTCGGAGATGCGCAGGGCGCCCATCTTGTCGCAGATCTGGATGATGTTGTGCTTCTCATGGGTCGCGAAGGCAACGTGGTGCATGCGGGGGCCGTCGCCGCCGGTGAGTGCGGTGTCATGCACGGTGTCCTTGCGGTGCAGCCACGCAGCGTAGGTGACGCCCTCGGAATCCTTGATGTCCTCGGAAACGCGGAAGCCAAGGTTCTCCAGGTAGGCACGGCCGCGGGGAACGTCCGGGGTGACCTGGTTGAAGTGGTCAAGGCGCACCAGCTCGCCGGCGGAGTAGAGGTCGTAGCGCTGGGTCAGGCGCTCCACGTGGTCAACGTGGTAGAAGAATTCGTACGGGAAGCCCAGCGGGTCCTCCACGCGGACGGAGTCGCCCACGCCCTTGGTGAAGCCGTTGGCGCGGCGCTCGGTGCGGCAGCCCATTTCCTTGTAGTAGGCCTCGGCGACGTCCACGTCTTCCGGGGTGCGCACGCGGTAGGCGAAGGATGCGACGGCGGCGACGGGTCCCTTGCGCAGCACCAGGTTGTGGTGGATGAACTCCTCGAGGGAGCGCAGGTAGATGGCGTTCTCATCCTCTTCGGTCACGTGCAGGCCCAGGACGTCCACGTAGAACTCGCGGGACTTGGCCAGGTCGGTGACCACCAGTTCCATGTAGGCGCAGCGGACAATGTCCGGCGGGTTGATGGACGGCTTGGGAATGGGGTTGGCGTTCATGGTTCTCCTTCGAACAGAGCGGGGGGATTTAGGCGTCGGTCTTGGCGGCGTCGTCGGTGCCGAACTTGGGCGTGTGCACCTTGCCGAGGGTGATGTGCACAGCCTGCTGGTCGGTGTAGAAGTCGATCGAGCGGTAGCCGCCTTCGTGGCCCAGGCCGGAGGCCTTCACGCCGCCGAACGGGGTGCGCAGGTCACGGACGTTGTGGCTGTTCAGCCACACCATGCCGGCCTCGGTGTTCTGCGCGAAGTTGTGCGCGCGGGTGAGGTCCTGGGTCCAGATGTAGGCAGCCAGGCCGTACTTGGTGTTGTTGGCCAGTTCCAGGGCTTCTTCTTCGGTGTCGAACGGGGTGATCGCGACGACGGGGCCGAAGATCTCCTCCTGGAAGATCCGCGCGTCGGGCTTCACGTCGGCGAAGACGGTGGGGGCAATGTAGTTGCCCTCTTCCAGGCCTTCGGGGCGGCCGCCGCCGGCCAGCAGGCGGCCTTCGGTCTTGCCGATTTCCACGTAGGAGGCCACCTTGTTGAAGTGCTCCGGGTGTACGAGCGCACCCACCTGGGTCTTCGGGTCGTGGGGATCGCCGACGACGATGGTCTTTGCGCGGGCAGCGTACCGTTCGCAGAACTCGTCATAGACCGGGCGCTCCACCAGGATGCGGGAGCCGGCGGTGCAGCGCTCGCCGTTGAGGGAGAAGACGCCGAACAGGGCGGAGTCCAGGGCGGCGTCGAGGTCCGCGTCGGCGAAGACCACGCACGGGCTCTTGCCGCCGAGCTCCATGGACAGGCCCTTCAGGTTCTCTGCCGCGTTGCGGAAGATGGTCTGGCCGGTGGTGGTCTCGCCGGTGAAGGAGATCAGGGGAACCTGCGGGTGCTTCACCAGCGCGTCGCCGGCTTCCTCGCCCAGGCCGTTGACCAGGTTGAACACACCGGCCGGAACGCCGGCTTCGGTGAAGATGTCCGCCCACAGGGAGGCGGAGAGCGGGGTGAACTCGGCGGGCTTGAGCACCACGCAGTTGCCGGTGGCCAGCGCCGGAGCAAGCTTCCAGGACTCCAGCATGAACGGAGTGTTCCACGGGGTGATCAGGCCGGCGACCCCGATCGGCTTGCGGTTCACGTAGTTGATCTGGGAGCCGGGGACCTTCATGGCGTCATCGAACTGCGCGACGATCAGGTCCGCGAAGAAGCGGAAGTTCTCCGCGGCGCGGCGGGCCTGACCCTTGGCCTGCGTGATCGGCAGGCCGGTGTCGAAGGTTTCCATCTCAGCCAGGCGTTCTTCCTGGGCCTCGACGGCGTCGGCAATCTTGTTCAGGATGCGCGAGCGTTCGCGCGGTTTCATCTTGGGCCACGGACCGTTGACGAAGGCTTCGCGGGCGGCAGCGACGGCGGCGTCGATGTCTTCCTTCTGGCCCGCGGCGGCGGTGGCGTAGTTCTGGTTCGTTACCGGATCCAGCACGTCGAAGGTGGCGCCGTTGATGGAATCCACGAATTCGCCGTTGATGAAGTGCTGGATGTGGGTCGGAAGGTTCTCCGGGATGTAGTGCTCAGCCATGGGGCGTCTCCTTTGATGCGGGGGTCTGGACTGTGGGTTTTGGTTAGGGGGTGGAGCTTGCGGGGGAGTGCTTCAGGTACGCGTCGAGCGTGGCAATCCGGTGGGCGCGGGCCGCGGCCTCGATGGTGCCGGCGTCGGCCTTTGCCTCGATCAGTTCGAGCAGGCGCTCGTGCTCGGCAACGGAGTCCTGGGCCCGGCCGGGAACGTAGCTGAAGGTGGAGGAGCGCAGGGCGCCCAGCCGGTTCCAGCCGCGGTGGACCAGGTCAAGGATGTGCGGATTGGGGCAGTTGGTGAACAGGGCGGAGTGGAAGTCCCGGTTCAGGGCGGTGAAGCGGACCGGGTCGAAGTGCTCCAGGCAGTCGCGCATCTGGGCGTTGATTGCCTTGGCCTGAGCCAGGTCCTCTGCCGTGACGAGCGGTGCGGAGAGCGCCGTCGCGTACCCTTCCACCAGGCTCAGCGTCTGCATGGTGTAGAGGTATTCGGTGGGGTCGATGCCGGTGACGGTCGCGCCGACGTTCCGCTCGAACCGTACCAGCCCTTCGGCCTCCAGCCGGCGGATCGCCTCCCGGACCGGGACGGCGGAGCAGCCCAGGTCCTTGGCGATCCGGCCGAGCACCAGGCGGTATCCGGGGCCGTATTCGCCGGAGGCGATCTTCGACTGGACGGTCTGGTAGGCCTGTTCGGCCTTGCTGACCGTGCCGGCTGGGTTATCGGGAGTGCTCACGCCTGTTCCGCCGCCCAGGCCTCGTACTTTTCCTTCCACGCCGCGTTCATCGGGTAGAGGCCGTCAACGCCGTGGCCGGCCTTGACCATCTCAGCGATGAACTCTTCCTGGTGTTCCTGCTTGATGCAGGCTTCCACCAGTTCCTCGGCGATGGCCGGCGGGATGACCAGGATGCCGTCGTCGTCCGCCACGATGATGTCACCGGGCTGGACGGTGGAGCCGCCGCAGGCGATGGTGATGTCCGTGTCCCAGGGGATGTGCCGGCGGCCCAGTACTGCGGGGTGCGGGTTGGCGCAGTAAACCGGCAGGTCAAAGCTGGCGACGGTGGAGTAGTCCCGGACGCCGCCGTCGGTGATGATGGCTGCGGCGCCGTTGTGCATGGCGCGCAGGGCGAGGATGTCGCCCAGGGTGCCGGTGCCCTTTTCGCCGCGGGCTTCCATGACCAGGACTTCGCCTTCGCGGACGGAGTCGATGGCGCGCTTCTGCGCGTTGTAGCCGCCGCCGTGGGTCTTGAAGAGGTCCTCGCGGTTGGGGACGTAGCGCAGGGTGCGGGCGGTGCCGACCACCTTGCGGCCGGTCTTGGTGCCGGTGAGGCCGTCGATGGAGACATTGTTCAGGCCGCGGGCGCGCATCTGCGAGCTCAGGGTGGCGGTGGCGACGGATTCAAGCTTGGCCTTCAGCTCCGGGGTGAGGGCCGACGTCGTCTCCTGGGCGGGCGCGAGGCCCGCCTTTTCGGCGGAGCCCCAGGCTTCTTCGCGCTGCTTGTCATCGATCTTGGGCTGCGCACCGAAGGGGGCCAGCGGGGTCGTGCCTTCGGTGACGGTGGTGCTCAGGCGCCCGGTGGTTTGCCCGGTGGCGGGGGAGTCAACTTCAATTTCGACGACGTCGCCCGGGACAGCCACGGAGGCACCGGCGGGGGTACCGGTGAGGATCATGTCCCCGGGTTCGAGGGTGAGGAGCTGGGAGAGGTCGGCGACCAGCTGGGCGAAGGGGAAGAGCAGGTCTGCGGTGGTGTCATCCTGGGCGGGTTCGCCGTTGACCCAGGTGCGGATGCGCAGGTTGGCGGGGTCCACGCTGGTGGCGTCGAGGATGGCCGGGCCCACGGGGGTGAAGCCGTCGCCGCCCTTGGAGCGGAGGTTGGAGCCTTTGTCTGCCCAGCGGAGGTCGTACACGCCGAGGTCGTTGCTGGCGGTGACGCCCCCGACGTAGCTCCAGGCGTCTTCAACGGAGACGCGGCGGGCGGTCTTGCCGATGATCAGGGCGATTTCGCCTTCGAAGCCGAGCAGTTCGCAGCCGGCCGGGCGCTCAACCGTGCCGCCGGTGAGGGCGAGGGAGGAGCTGGGCTTCAGGAAGTAGGAGGGCTGCTCAGGTGTGCGTCCGCGTTCTGCTGCCCGGCTGGGGTAGTTGATGTGGACGGCGATGACCTTCCCGGCCTGTGCCAGTGTCTCCGGTGTGGCGGTGCTGCTCGTGGACATCTCACTCCTGGATCAAGTACGAAATCGTATATGATCCAGTGTGCCTTGTGGGGTGGGTCACGTCAAGGGTGTCCTCATCCTTCCTCTGGCGCTCCGCGAGACTCGGGTAAGACGCCCGCAGCGGCGGTGCCCACTGGGCACGTCTCGCTCACCTAGACATGCGCAGTGGAACCGAACTCGGGGTGCGGGAGATGGTGTAAGCGCGGAGCCTCCGGACTACAGTCGGGGTAGCCGCGGCCAGATGGTCACTGCAAGCTCAGCGCTTTGAAGCCTGCCGGACCGTACTGCAGTAGTTTTAGAAGGCAATCATCTTGGCAGTCACGGGTGGTTTCGGATCGTAAACCGCCGACTTCAACTGAGGGCCGATATCTGCAAGATAGCGCTCTCCTTGACCTCCAACCAGCCACTTGGGAAGTATTCCTGAACCAGAGCCATAGTTGCCACCTCCGTTTGAACGATTCGGAGTACCCCTGAGTCTGTCGTCCGATACTCATATCGCATTGTGTCTGTCTCGGTAAACCCTTTTGACTGGTGTTCTCCGACAGAGACTGCGCCCAAGGACATCAGGAATACGGGTTCTCTCGTCCCGGCCGTTGTCCTGCCGGCACCAAACACCGGCGTTGCGCACCACCATTTTGGAGGGTCCTGAGCACGCTCCCCAGCAATCGTCCAACTAGCGGTCCGGATTCCACGAAGAACACCTACCTGGCGTCCCTGCTCATCGCCACGCTTCACTCACGGGCCTCACCAGATGCTCGTCCCCCAGTTCGAGCTCCCTCGACCCGTACTACCCCAACCC
>NZ_JAXIOO010000066.1:0-5977 GCF_049311065.1 Arthrobacter sp. 7Tela_A1
GGGGGGGGGCGCGCGGCGGGCGCCGCGGCCCCCCCCCCCGCCCGCTCCCCCGCGGCCGCCCCGGCCGGCCCGGGCGCCCGCCCCCCCGCCGCCTCCGACCCCTCGCCTTCCCTCCCGGAAAACTCCCCGCCGCGCACCGCTGGCGGTGAACGCGGGTGCAGTGCTGATCTTTGCAGCCGGCGTAATGGTCCTGGTGGCCGGTTTCCGTGCGGCCATGGACCCCGGACGCGGAGTCCCGGAAGCTACGGCACAGCTCCTGGAACTTGGCGTCCCGGCCGACACCCTGCTGGTCCTTGCGCGGGTTGCGGATGTGGCCATGACAGCCGTGACCTTTGGGGCCTACTTCTTCCTGGCCTCAGTAATCCGTGACGGGCGGAACTGGGCGCGGGTCTGCTGCGCCGCACTGGTGGCCGCTGCCCTCTTCTTCGGCGTTATGAACCATGCGGAACAGCATGTTGCAGCCGCGCTGATCGCCGGCACGGGGCTGGCGTTGTCCTTCCTGCCCGGCACCGCGAGGTATTTCGCGCGGGCACGGGTCCGCACCGTGGGCAGCTGAACGTCTCAGCGCATCAACCGGGCCTGGGCGTCGGTTGCAAGGGCCGCCACCTGGGCCCGCTGGGCATGGTAGGCAAGGATTTGCAGTTCGGTGGCCATGTCCACCTTGCGGATCTGGACTTCGGGGGGAGCCTGCAGCACCACGGGCGCGAAGCTGAGGATGCTCGTGATCCCGGCTGCGATGAGGCGGTCGCACATCTGCTGGGCTACCTCCGCCGGGACAGCCAGGACCGCCATGTTGGCCCTGGTCTTTTCGAGCACGGTTTCCATGGCGTCCACCGGGCTGATCCGCAACCAGCCGACCTCCTGCCCCACGGTCATCTGGTCAGCGTCGAACAAGGCCACGACCTCGAATCCCCTCGACCCGAATCCGGGGTAGCCTGCCAGAGCCCTTCCCAAATGCCCGGCCCCGACAATGGCGACGCGCCAATCCAGCGTCAGGCCAAGGGCCGCAGCAATCTGGCCGCTGAGGTACGGGACGTCGTAGCCCACGCCGCGTGTGCCGTAGGAGCCCAAGTAGGAGAGGTCCTTGCGGAGTTTTGGCGAGTTGACTCCCGCGGCCTCCGCCAGCTCCTCGGAGGAAACCCGTTCGATGCCCTCGGTCATCATGGTCCCCAGCACCCGCAGGTATACGGTGAGGCGCGCCAGCGACGCGGCCGGGATGTGCCGCCCATGGCCGGACCGCTGAAGGCCTGCAGGGTCACTCATCCCAGGTACTCACCTCTGCCGCTTTCGTTTGCTCGGGGCTCCGCATCGGTGCCCACGGATTTCCGTCCGGTACGTGCCCACTCTAGGACCGCCCACCGGGGCCAACCAAGTGTTCTCATCCTCCACCGATTTCTTTCCCTGTCCCCGGCTTATGACGCCAGCAGCCGGCGCAGCCGGGCCTCGTCAATGTGCCAGAAGTCCCGCTGGATTCCGTCGATCATCAGCACCGGGACCTCCTCGGAAAAACGGGCAAGATAGTCGGGGTTGTCGTCGACGGACCGTTCCTGCCACGGGACGCCGAACTCGCCGCACACCCTGTCCAGGACTTTGCGGGCCGCCTCGCACAGGTGGCAGCCCGGGCGCGTCAGCAGCAGCACCTCCGGAACCGGCGCGGACGTTGGTACACCATTCATGACTTCCAACTTAGCCTGCACGAGCCCAAGTCCGCGGAACAAGCGGGATTTTCAGTAGACTCGAACTATGCCCCGATCCACTGCCGTCCGAGCCACCGATCATCCGGCTGCGGCAGGAACTCCGGGTGAAGCGGCTTTTTTCGACGTCGACAATACCCTCATGCGCGGTGCCAGCCTGTTCCATGTGGCGCGCAAGATGCACCAGCGCGGTGTCTTCACGCTTCGGGAAGCCGGTGGGTTCGCGTACAAGCAGCTGCGGTTCATGCTGCAGGGCGAGAACCTCAAGGACGTGCACAGCGTCCGTGACGCCGCCCTGGCCATCGCGACGGGACTGGCAGCCGAGGACGTCCGCACCCTCGGCGAAGAGGTCTATGACGAAATGATCGTTTCGAAGATCTGGCCCGGCACCCGCGCACTGACCGAACAGCATATGAAGGCGGGCCGACCGGTGTGGCTGGTTACCGGAACACCCGTTGAGGTGGCTTCGGTGATTGCCAGCCGGCTCTCATTGACAGGAGCCCTGGGGACTGTCAGCGAGGTGGCCGACGGCCTCTACACCGGCCGGCTGGTCGGTGAATTCCTGCATGGTCCGGCCAAGGCAGAAGGAGTCCGGGCCCTCGCGGAGCAGGAGGGACTGGATCTCTCCCGCTGCTGGGCCTACAGCGATTCTTTCAACGACGTGCCGCTGCTGTCATTGGTGGGCCATCCGGTGGCAATTAATCCTGACGCGCGCCTCCGCCGGCACGCCCGCGATCACAACTGGCCCGTCTATGACTTCCGTTCCGGACGCCGTGCAGCCACGCTCGGCCTCAAGACGGCTTCGGCCGCGGGGGCCGCCTACGGATTGTGGCGCGGCTTTTCCTGGGTCCGTTCCCGCTAGGCCAATCCGCCGTCCAGGCATTAAAAAGCTGAAGCCCGCCAAGTCCTGAACCGGACGGCGGGCTTCTGCGTCGCTACAGAAGAATCTACTTCTTATTGCGGCGCTGGTGACGGGTCTTGCGAAGCAGCTTACGGTGCTTCTTCTTAGCCATACGCTTGCGGCGCTTCTTGATAACTGAACCCACAGAGTCCTCACAAACTTGAATTAGGAGCCATGCCGGTTCCTGGATCCGGGGGCCTGGGCGGCCCGCCGTCAACGGTTCCGGCAGATACTAGCCATGATTGAAACGTTCCTTAACAGGGTACCGCTTCCACGCTGCCTTTCAGGACAGCGCCGTCGGCGCCCCGGCACCCGTTTCGGGTGCTGCCTAAGCGGTGCCCGTCTGGCGGTCAATCACCGCGTTGCGCAGGACCTGCTGCACCGCAGATTCCGGAACCCGGTAGGACCGCCCAAACCTGACTGCCGGAAGTTCTCCGGAATGCACCAGCCGGTAAACGGTCATCTTGGACACACGCATGACATCCGCGACCTCTGACACCGTCAGAAACCGCACGTCCGAGAAATTGCTCTCGTCTGCCATTTATCTCTTGTTCCTTCGTTCGGAAGCAACTTGCGTCCAGTGCGACTGAAGGGCCCAAGCGCCAAGGGCGCAATCCCGACTCGTCGAACATCCGGCGGCGTGTCGCCTTGATGACCATCTGATGACCGTCTAGCACTCTACTCTAGTGGCTAAAGTAACCATAGTGGAAGTTTTTCCGCCGAAAGACGGTCCCTTTCCGCGATGTTTCTTCCGCGTGCCTCCGCGGCCTGCGGCCGGTGCCTGTCCTGGACTTCAGCAGGAGAACAGCAGGACTTCAGGCTCCGGTGCGACGGCGCCGGGAGGCCGCAGCCAACGCGTCCAGGATGAGAGCCGATGTGTCCCAGTCCATGCACTTGTCCGTAATGCTCTGCCCGTAGGTCAGCGGGCGGGGATTCTCGCTGTCGTGCGGCTGCGCGCCGCCCACCAGGAAGCTCTCCAGCATGACGCCGGCGAGGCGGTGGCGTGCATCGTGGCCGGATTCCAGCGTGGCCGCCAGTTCCAGTGCAACTTCGGCCTGGCGGTGGTGGTTCTTGCCGCTGTTGGCATGGCTGGCGTCCACGATCAGGCGCGGGTTCAGGCCCTTGCCGGCCATGGTTCCGGAGGCCGCAAGCACATCCGGAGCGGAGTAGTTCGGCCCGGCGCTGCCGCCGCGGAGGATGAGGTGCGTGTCAGGGTTCCCGGCCGTGCGGACCATCGAGGCCCGGCCTGCCCCGTCGATCCCCAGGAATGACTGTGGAGCGGACGCGGCATCACACGCGTCCACGGCGATCTGCAGCGAACCGTCAGTGCCGTTTTTGAAGCCGACCGGCATGGACAGTCCGGAGACCAGCTGCCGGTGGATCTGGCTCTCGGTGGTCCTGGCTCCGATTGCTCCCCACGACACCAGATCGGCGACGTACTGGGGACTGATGGGTTCCAGGAATTCTGTCCCGGCGGGCAGTCCGAGTTCCGCAGCCGCGATGAGGAAGCGTCGAGCGGCGAACAGTCCGCTGGCGATGTCGTGGCTGCCGTCAAGGTGGGGATCGTTGATGAGCCCCTTCCATCCCACCGTGGTGCGCGGCTTTTCGAAGTAGGCACGCAGCACCACCAGAAGATCGGACCGGTGTTCTTCGGCCGCGGCGGCAAGGCGTGCAGCGTACTCCAGGCCGGCCCCCGGATCGTGGATCGAGCAGGGCCCTATGATCACAAGGAGCCGGTCATCGGCCCCGTTGAGTACGGCACGGATGTCTTCGCGTCCACGGCTCACGACGCCGGCAAGCTCGTCGGTGAGCGGCAGTTCAGCCAGGAGGTCGGCGGGTGCCGGCAGCGGGAGGAACTCGCTGACCCGCAGGTCCGACGTACGGTTTGAGTGTTCTGTGCTGGTGAGGTTCATGATCCCGTTATCCGTGTGTGAAACCGGCGGGACTTCTCTTCAGACCCCGCCGGATATGGCGAAGGGCAAGGGAACGATCCCCTGCCCTGGTGGCTCTGAAGGTTGGCGTCAGCGAATTATCGCGCGGGCTCCTCCAGAGCCAACGAAAAATACGCATACCAACGGTTAGTCATGCTTAGACGGTAGGCCCAGGCTGCCCCGCTTGGCAAGCCGGGCGTTCACCGGCCAGATCTGTCACGCGGCATCGGAGGACGACGCCGGCCCGCAGCGGGCCCCCTCCCGCTTCGTGAACGTGCCTTGTCAGCTCCGCATACCGCTCCGTAGTCTCGATGGTTCCAGAGCAGAATGCTTCGAAAGGCGTTGTCCCTTGAGTAACAAACCGCAGGCCCTGACCCGCCGTGTCCCCCGCGTCCACGACCTCGCTCCGCTGATGCAGTTCAAGAAACCGCAGCTGGGGGCCGCTGCCAAGCTTCGCCGGGCGAGCACCATCTGGGACCTGAGGGACCTGGCCAAGCGGCGAACACCCAAGGCACCGTTTGACTACACCGACGGCGCCGCCGAATCAGAAATCACGCTGCGCCGAGCCCGGGAGGCGTTCACCAACGTCGAGTTCCGGCCCGGTGTACTGCGGAACGTCGAAACGGTGGATCTTTCCACCACCGTGATGGGCCGCCCGTCCGCCCTTCCCTTCGGAATCGCGCCCACGGGTTTCACGCGCATGATGCAGTCCGAGGGTGAGTACGCCGGATCACAGGCTGCAGCGGCGGCCGGGATCCCCTACACGCTCTCCACCATGGGCACTGCGTCCATCGAGGACGTCGCAGCAGCAGCACCGGATGGACGCAACTGGTTCCAGCTTTACCTCTGGACGGACCGGCAGAAGTCGCGGGAACTGATCGAGCGCGCGGCCGCAGCCGGATTCGACACGCTGATGGTCACGGTGGACACCGCCGTCGCCGGGGAACGCCTCCGAGACGTCCGCAACGGCATGACCATCCCGCCTGCGCTGACGCTCAAGACCGTGCTGGATGCGTCCTACCGCCCGGCCTGGTGGTTCAACTTCCTGACGCACGAACCGCTGTCCTTCGCCAGCCTAAACCGGTACTCGGGCACCGTCGCGGACCTGATCAATTCCATGTTCGATCCCACCCTGACCTTCGATGACCTCGAGTGGCTCCGCCGGACGTGGAAGGGCAACCTGGTGGTGAAGGGGATCCAGACCGTGGAAGACGCCCGCAAGGCCGTTGATTACGGCGCGGACGGGATCGTCGTGTCCAACCACGGAGGACGCCAGCTGGACCGCGCTCCGATTCCGCTGCACCTGCTCCCGGAGATTGCCGCCGAGCTCAGGGGGAAAACCAGCATCATTCTGGATACCGGGATCATGAGCGGCGGGGACATCGTCGCCGCTCTCGCCCTGGGTGCCGACTTCACGCTGATCGGCCGCGCCTACCTGTACGGACTGATGG
>NZ_JAXIOO010000067.1:0-5632 GCF_049311065.1 Arthrobacter sp. 7Tela_A1
CCTCCCGCCCGCCCCACATCACGAAGGTCTCCGCGCCCAGCTGCGCGGCGAGGTCGATGTTGCGCAGTACCTTCCGGAGCGCGAAGCGGCGCACGGACCGGTCATTGGAGCTGAAGCCGCCGTCCTTGAACACCGGATGACTAAAGAGGTTGGTGGTGATCATGGGGATCTTGAGGCCGGCGTCCTGGATGGCACTGGTGAAGCGCTTCAGGATCAGTTCGCGGTCCTGGCTGGAGGAACCGAACGGGATCAGGTCATCGTCGTGGAAGGTCACGCCGTAGGCGCCCAGCTCGGCCAGTTTGTGGATGGCTTCCACCGGATCAAGGTCGGGCCGGGTCGGTACGCCGAACGGATCATTCCCGGTCCAGCCGACGGTCCAGAGCCCAAAGGTGAAGTGGTCGGCAGGTGATGGCGTCGTTGGCATGGTGCACTCCCGGCTTGAGATTTGTGGAGATTAGTTGTGGCCTACAACATATGAGTCGGATCGGAAGGTGTCAACGGCTTTCCGCTGTTCTTTCTGCGAGAATTGATCCCGGTGTTTTGCTGTTACGTGCAACAATCGAACGTCCCCTGCCCGTTACGAGAAAGATCCAGCGCATGCCGACAAAACCGGGAAAACCGGGCAGTGAGGGCATTCGGGCGCAGAACCTTGCCCGCGTGCTGTCCCTCCTGCACCGCAGCGGACCGCTTTCCCGTGCTGAGCTGACCCGCCTCACCGGTTTCAACCGGTCTACCGTGGGAGCGCTGACCACCGAGCTGGGACGCCGGGGGCTGGCCTATGAAACCGAGCCTGCGGCGGCCGGCAGGGCAGGGCGCCCCAGCCCCCGGGTGCATGCCAACGAACGCATCGCGGTGCTGGCAGTCCATCCCGACGTCGACGCCGTCACCGTGGGCCTGGTGGGCCTGGGCGGGACGGTGCACCGCAGGATCCGCCACGAAACCGAGACCTGCCCGAGCATCGCCGAGGCGGTGGACATCACCCGGACCGTGGTGGGCGGCATGGCTTCCAGCCTGGCGCGGATGGACCGTGTGATCGGCATCGGCGCTGCGGTTCCTGGCCTGGTGGACAGCACGGACGGCTCGGTCCGGCTGGCTCCGCACCTGAAGTGGGAGGACGAGCCGATGACCACGGCGCTTCAGGATGCCCTGGGGCTGCCCGCCTATGCCGGCAACGACGCCACGCTGGGAACCCTGGCCGAAAGCGTCTTCGGTGCCGCGGTCGGCGAGGCCAACGTGGTCTACCTGAACGGAAGCGCCAGCGGTATCGGCGGCGGGGCCATAGTGGGCGGCGTTCCGCTGGGCGGCGCAGCAGGTTTCGCCGGCGAACTGGGGCATACCCTGGTGCGCACCGACGGCCTGCCCTGCCATTGCGGGCGGAGTGGATGCCTGGAAACCGAGGTCAATCTCGGCGGCCTGCTCGAGGCCCTCGGGCTCGGGCACGCGGATCTGGACGAGCTTGAAGCTGCCATGGCGGCAGCAAAGGATTCCGCCGGCTTCCGCGCGGTGGCCGAAAGGCAGCTGGACCTGCTGGGCGAGGCAGTCGTGAACTTCGTCAACATCTTCAACCCCCGGACCGTCCTGCTCGGCGGTTTCCTGGGCGTGCTGTGGGCGTTCGACCCGGAGCGGCTTCACCGGGCCGTTGCTGCCGGTGCCATTGCCGGGCTGGGCGGATCCGTGGAGATCCGGCGGGCAGCCCTGGGCGCCGACCTGCTGCTGGTGGGAGCGGCCGAATTGGCTTTCAGTCCGTTGCTCTCCGATCCCGCTGCACTGTCCAATGCCGCTTCCGCCGCGGAGTAACACGGCTGACTTCGGGCTGCCGGCGGTTTAGGATTCCCAGCCGTAGCCGAACCGTTCCGGCCGGAAGGATTCCAGCAGCGGGTGGCGGCGTCCGGTCAGGATTTCGCCGGCGGCCAGCTCGCCGCCAATCAGTCCCAGCGTGGCGCCGGAATGCGTGAACAATACCCAGCAGCCCGGCAGGGCCTGAAGCTCGCCGAAGACCGGTTCACCGTCGCCGGGAACCGGCTTGAGGCCCGGCTGCCAGGCCTCCACGGCCACCTCCGGATTGCCGGCCAGCAGCCGGGACGCTTCTGCCGCGACTTCGGCAAAGATGCCTTCGTCCACGTCCCAGCTGCCGTCCGCGTTCTGCGTGACCCGGTCCAGATACCACGTGTGGTCCATGGCCAGCCGTCCGCCGGGGTGCGGCCGCAGGGAGATCCGCGGCGTGTTCAGCACCGTCCGCAGTCCGTGTTGAAGCGGACGGCTGATCAGGAGCATCGCCGGATCCGAGGCGTCGGGCAGCTCGATTCCGACTGCCGCCAGCACGGCGGGCGTACCCGCCCCGCAGGCCAGGACGACGGCGTCGGACCGGTAGTCCCGTCCCGCAGCCGTGCGTATCCCGCCCACCGGCCCGCCGTTTCCGCCGTTTCCGCCGAGCACGGTGCACAGCCCGGCGTGTTCGATCAGCGTCCCGCCGAGCATGGTGAATTTCCCGGCCATCCCCGCAACAAGGTGAGGCAGGGACACCCAGCCTTCGCCCGGATTGGCCAACACACGGTGCGGCAGTACCCCCGGGTCGATCCCCGGCACCTGCGCGGCGGCGTCGTCCCGCTCCAGCATGCGCGCTTCGTAGCCGCGCCGGGTTTGTGCGTTGTGCCGCTCGATGACCACGAACGGATCATCGTCCCAGTACAGGCCGCCGCCGAACGCCAGCCAGTCCGCCTCCGGATTTTGGGCCAGCAGGGTCCGGTAACGGTCGATGCCGGCCATCCGCAGCCGGAAGTAGGGTTCTGCGTAGTTGCCGCCGGCGTTCAGCCAGGACAGCGAGCGCCCGGACGCTCCGCTGCCGACCTCCGACTCGGTCACCAGCAGCACCTCCGCTCCTCCACGCAGCAGCTCCAACGCCGTGGAAAGTCCCAGCACTCCCCCGCCGAGCACCACGATCCTCCGGCCGTCACGCACCCGTCCTGCCTCCGGTTCAGCCACGGTTCGGCACCAGCACAGCCCGGCCGGTGAGCTTGCCGGCGTCGAGGTCGTGCAGGGCCTGCACCGCATCGAGGAGATCGTAGGTGGTGGTGTGCAGGGTGATCTCGCCCTGGGAGTTCAGCGTCATCAGTTCCGCGAGGTCCTGGTAGGTGCCCACCAGGTTTCCCACCACGCTGATTTCCCGGGAGATGAGGTCGATGGTCGGCAGGGCCAGAGTCCCGCCGTACCCGATGGCGTAGTAGCTGCCGCGGTTGCGCAGCATCGCCGGTCCCGTGATCTCGGTACCCCGCTCCCCCACGAAGTCGAAGACCACGTGGGCTCCCCCGCACGTGATGTCCAGGACGGCAAGCACGACGGCCTCCACGAACGGCTCCCCGACTGCGCGGGCCGCGGGGCGCAGGTCATGGGGGTTCACGGTGGCATCGGCGCCGAGTTCCTTGGCCAGGGCGAGCGCCTCATCCGAGGTGTCGACGACGGTGATGTGGGCTCCCGTCAGCGCCTTCAGCGACTGCACTCCGATGTGGCCGAGACCGCCGGCACCGATCACCACGGCCTCGGATCCCGGCGGCAGCAACGGAACAGCCCGCCGCACGGCGTGGTAGGCGGTCAGCCCGGCATCAGCCAGGGCTGCCACGTCCGCGGGGCGCACCGAGGGATCCAGCTTGACCACTGCCCTGGCGTTGGTCTTAAGCAGCTCGGCCATGCCGCCGTCGGCGTTCAGGCCCGGAAAGGTGGAGTTTTCGCAGTGCGAGTCCTGTCCCGCACGGCAGGGCGGGCACAGTCCACAGGAGGTCACCGGGTGCAGAATGACGGTGTCGCCCGGTGCCACGTTCGTTACCGCTGACCCAACATCGAGCACCCAGCCTGCGTTTTCGTGGCCGAGGATGTAGGGCAGGGTGGGCCGCTGGAGTGCATCCCACTGTCCTTCCAGGATGTGCAGGTCGGTGCGGCAGACCCCCGCGGCTCCCACCTGGACCAGCACGTCCCACGGACCGGTGATTTCCGGCTCCGGCACATCGTCAATGCGTGCCTCTTCCCCGTAGGCGTGCACCCGAACAGCTTTCATGCCTTGCTCCTTTGCAATGGACTGGATATGCAATGGGACTTTTGTTTGCAATAGGACTGTGGCCGGAATCGTATCCCGCGCATCCCGGCTCCGACAGCCCCGATCTGCGGGAAATTGGGGCCTGCTAGGCCGTCCCGGCGGGGCGTACGCCGTCGCCGCCGTCGTCCGCCAGCCAGTGCGGGGCGTTGGTGACCACCAGCCAGGCCGGCAGCACGGCCAGGCACAGCAGCGCCGTCACGGTTGCGTCGCCGGTGATGATGACGGCGACGAACAGTGCCAGCCAGCCGTCCCGGGCCACGGCCAGCACCAGGCCGAGGACCGCGGTCGAGACCGTCACGCTGACGGGAACATCCGGCAGGAGGGCGGCAGCAGCCAAGCCGAAAGCGACGCCGACAAAAAGCGCCGGGAAAATACGGCCGCCGCGGAAACCCGCAGCCGAGGCAACCACCAGGGCAGCGAGCTTGACCACGGCCAAAAAGAGCAGATAGCCGAAAGGTTCCCCCGTGCTGCGCAGCAGTTCCCCCGATTCGGTTGCGCCCTTGAACAGCGTCAGCGGGCCGCCGAGCACGCCCAGGAGTCCCAGCAGGGCCCCTCCCAGGGTGGTGAACAGAACGGGATTGCCCAGCCGGTGGAACAGCCGGTGCACCCACCGGAACGCGAACACCCCTGCCAGTCCCAGGGCGGCTGCCACCGGCGCGATGACCAGGCCGGTGAGCACATCCCAGAGATCCGTGTCCCCGCCGGCATCCGGCAGGCTGAACTTCAGCAGTGTGCCGCCCAGCAGGATCATGGTGGCGGCGCCGGCTCCGGCAGCGACCAGGGGCAGGAACAGTTTGTCGAAGAGGGCAGCCTTGCCGGCCATGGATCCGGCCATTCCGGTGAAGAGCAGGGCTGCGGCCACCGGCGTGCCGAAGAGGGCACCGACTGTTCCGGCGACGGTGAGGCCGATGATCAGACGGGCCGGGACCCGGCTGAACAGGCGGGTGAGCAGGGCGGTCAGGATCGCGGTGTTGATCGCAATGATCGGGTTCTCCGGGCCCAGGCTGACGCCGCCGGCCAGGCCGATCACCGCTGCTGCCGCCAAGGTGGGCACCACCTTCAGCGGCAGGGCAGGTCCGCCGAACTCGGACGCTGCGGAGTCGGGACCGGCATGGCCGGGCAGGTACCGGACGATCAGCCCGACGGCGAGGCCCGTGGCGGTGAGCATTCCGAAGATCCACCAGCCGCCGTCGGGATCAATGCCCGCTGCGTGCGGCAGCACATGCCAGAGCAGTTCCTGGAGCAGGTAGCTGAGCTCATCCAGGCCAAAGAGGATCAGGGCCGAAACCACGCCGATCAGAACCGCCGGAACTGAGAGGGCAGCCAGCGTCCGGACACGGTTCTTCCCCAGGAAGCCCTCAGATGCGGATTCGGACATAGTGCCATCCCTGGCCGGCGGAAGCTTCAGCTGTGCTCAGGCCAGCGTACGGCCGGGCGCGGTTGCCCGGGAGGGCCAACGGCAATATTCGGCCGGCGAAAATGCGCCGGAGTTAACGCAGGACGACGGGGGGCCCCGAACTGGCGCCCGGGGGCGGTTGGGGTGTG
>NZ_JAXIOO010000068.1:0-5578 GCF_049311065.1 Arthrobacter sp. 7Tela_A1
CTCCCTCCCCGCCCGGAAAATATCTGCCCGGGCCACGCGACGTAACATCCCGGACTTCTCCCAGCATCGGCCCATAGGGTGGATGCTCCACTCCGGCCACGCCAACCGAAGGAACCGAATGTCACCCGCTGCCACCGCAGAGACCACCAAGACCATCGACGCCCCCGCCCTGAAGGCACTGCTTGAGGACAACCCGAACCTCACGGTCATCGATGTCCGCAATCCTTCGGAGTTTGAGTCCGCCCACATCCCGGGTTCCCACAACATTCCGCTGCCCCTGCTCTCGGCGCACACCGTTGAGCTCTCCGCCCGGCTGGGCAGCGACGTCGTGATCCTGTGCCAGTCCGGTGTCCGCGCCAAGCAGGCGCACGAGCGCCTGGCCGCAGCCGGACTTCAGGGCGGTCAGGTGCTCTCCGGCAGCGTGGACGATGTCGAAAAGGCCGGCGGCTCCGTGGTCCGCGGTAAGCAGGTCTGGGACATGGAGCGCCAGGTGCGTTTCGCCGCCGGAAGCCTCGTAGGGCTCGGCCTGCTCGCCGGGCGCATCGCGTCGCCGAAGTTCCGGGTGCTGGCCGGGGGCATCAGTGGCGGGCTGGTGTTCTCTGCCCTGTCCAACACCTGCGCGATGGGCAAAGTCCTGGCATACCTGCCGTGGAATCAGGGCGCTTCCGAGCCGGGCTGGGAAGAGATCCAAGCGAACCTGGACCGCTAACTGCGGACGCTTTCCCTGGTGATGGCCCGCCCCGCCCCAACGGAGCGGGCCTTCTTCAGCTTAAAACAGCCGTTCACCCCTCGGGACCTTTCTTCCCCTTAAACCCCGCCAGTATCAACAGCCCCGTTGAGTTCCGTGCATCTTGGGACTACCCTCAGGTCTCCTCAGGGCCGCTGACGAGGGCCGGGACAGTCGTGGATCAAAGGAGAACCATGCGCTCGATAACCAAGACACTCGTGGGGGCCGCGGCCATTGGGCTTGTGCTCAGCGGCTGCGCGGGAGACAGTTCGGACGGGGAGGGGCAGACCCTGCGCGTTGCCTACAAGAAGGCTGATCCGGTGCTCGAGGCGCTGATGCAGAACACCAAGGAGCAGTTCGAATCGGAGAACGACGGCATCACCGTGGAGCTGACGCCGATCGAAGGCAATGACGAGGACTACGCCACCAAGCTCGCACTGTCCCAGCGCTCCCCCGATACGGCACCGGACGTGTTCGTGGAGGACTCCTTCAAGCTCCGCGCCGACGTCGACGCCGGATATGTGCTCCAGCTCGACGATTACCTCGCCGACTGGGAAGACTGGGACACCTTCAACGAAACAGCAAAGCAGGCAGGACTGGGCGACGACGGCAGTACCTACGCTGTTCCGCTGGAGACGGACACGCGGGTCATTTGGTACAACCAGAACGTGCTGGGCGACGCCGGCATCGAGATGCCCTGGCAACCCGAAACGTGGGACGACCTCCTTTCCATGGCACGCACCGTGAAGGCCGCCAACCCGGAGGTGGTCCCGTTCAGCATGTACGCCGGAACCATGCAGAGCTTCTACGAACTGCTCTACGGCACCGAGGACGGCACCCTCTACGACGAGGACGATCAGAAGTGGGTCACCGGGTCGCAGGGATTCACCGACTCACTGGCCTTCCTCAAGACCATCTACGACGAAGAGCTCGCCGTCACGCCGGCCGAAGCGCTGGACCCGAACATCTGGCAGAAGATTGTTGGGGAAATGCTTCCACAGGACCAGATGGGTGCCACGGTGGAGGGTTCGTACGCCCCGCAGTTCTGGCAGGAGGGGGCAGACTACGAATGGCCAGAGTACAGCGAGGTCATGGCCACCGCGCCGTTCCCCACCCAGAACGGACAGGAACCCGGTGCCGTCAGTATGTCCGGCGGCTGGACCCTGGCCGTCGGTGCCGGAACGGAGAACCCGGACCTGGCGGTGGACTTCGTCAAAACCGCGATGGACTACGAGAACTCCTTGGCCTACACCGTGGACGCGTCCAAAATCGCCGTCCGCACCGATGTGGCCGAGGCACCCGAATACCAGGACATGAACCCGTTCGCCGCTGAGGTTACCGAGGTCCTGGACGTCAGCAACTACCGTCCGGCCACCGCAGACTTCGCCGAGATCGATACCGCCGTCCTCACTGCCACACAGGAAGTCGTGGCCGGCGGCAAGTCCCCCGAGGAAGCCGCCAAAACCTACGACGAAACCCTGACGAAAATCGTCGGCGAAGAGAACGTCATAGAGAAGTAGCCCGCGGTGGCTACCTCCGCCGGGACCCGGTCCTCCTCCGCGGAGGACCGGGCAGTTACAGCCGGTCCCCGGGTTCCGCGCAACCGGGTCCGCAAGGCGGGTCGGCTTCTCCCGCTGGCCCCCGCCGTCGTACTTCTGCTGGTGTTCCTGGGCGGGCCGATCCTGTGGGCCTTCTACGGTTCCTTCACCGACACCGGGCTCACCGGCGCCAGCGCCCGCAACCCGGAGTGGATTGGCCTGGAGAACTACCGCAGCCTGCTCGCCGATCCCCTCTTCCCGCAGTCCCTGTGGCTGACCTTCATCTTTGTGTTCTGCTCGGCCGTGATCGGGCAGAACTGCCTGGGACTCGGGCTGGCCCTGCTGATGCAGCGCGCCAACCGGGTAGTAGCCGCCGTCGTCGGAACCTGTGTGGTGGCCGCCTGGGTACTGCCGGAAATCGTGGCCGCCTTCATCACCTACGCCTTCTTCTTCCGCGACGGGATGCTCAACCAGCTCACCGGACTGGCCGGGCTGCCGGCGGTGGACTGGCTGTACGAACACCCCATGTTCGCCCTCATCCTGGCCAACATCTGGCGGGGCACGGCCTTCTCGATGATGAACTACCAGGCCGCATTGAACGATGTACCGCCGGAAGTCACCGAGTCCGCCACGATCGACGGCGCCGGCGGTTTTGCGCGCCTGCGCTTCATCACCCTGCCGATGATCAGGCGCAGCATCGCCACCAACCTGATGCTGATCACGCTCCTGACCCTGGGCACGTTCACCCTGATCTTCGTGGTCACGCGCGGCGGCCCGCTGAACGCGAGCACCACCTTGCCGATCATGGCGTACGAACAGGCCTTCCAGTTCGGCGACATTGGCTACGGAACGGCCATCGCCGTCGTCATGCTGCTCATCGGCGCAGTCTTCTCCATCGCCTATATCCGCATGCTGCGGGAAAGGAAGGATTAGGCAATGGCCGACGTCGCTGCCCCCTCCGTGCCGTCCACCAAGCTCCCGGCGCACAGCCGCCGCACGCCCGCGCACCGCCGGAAGGCCGGGCGGGCGTCCAACCTGGTGCTGCTGCTGTTCGCCGGGTGTTTCCTGCTCCCGCTGACCTGGCTGCCGGCCGCGTCCCTGAACGCCGATGCCACCTATGAACTGACCGTGCCATCGACCCTGACGCTGGATAATTTCGGCGCGATTCTGAATGCGCAGCAGACCTTTATTCCGCTGCTGAACAGTTTCCTGCTGGCAACCGGTTCAGCGCTGGTCACCGTGACGGCGGCTGTGCTGGCGGCCTATCCCCTCTCCCGCTACCAGCTGCGCTTCAAGCGCCCCTTTATGTATACGGTGCTGTTCGGCACCTGCCTGCCGATCACCGCCATCATGGTTCCGGTGTACAGCCTGTTCGTGCAGCTGAACCTGCTCGATTCGCTCGGCGGCACCATCTTCTTCATGGGCGCCACGTTCCTGCCGATCGCCATCTGGATGACAAAGAACTTCATGGACTCGGTCCCCGTCAGTTTGGAGGAAGCGGCGTGGATTGACGGCGCCTCGTCAATGAAGGCGCTGTTCTACGTGGTGCTGCCGCTGATGCGTCCCGGGCTGGCAGTGGTGTTCATCTTCGTGTTCCTGGAAGGCTGGGGCAACTTCTTCGTTCCGTTCATCCTCCTGTTTGCCGAGAGCAAGCAGCCCGCCGCGGTGAGCATCTTCCGCTTCTTCGACCAGTACGGCGGCGTGGCCTACGGCGAGCTGGCAGCTTTCTCCATCCTCTACTCGCTCCCGGTCATCATCCTTTACATTGCCACCCGCGCCATGGGCGGCAGCTTCGCGATCAGCGGGGCGATGAAGGGCTGAGGACACGGTACCTCTCACGTCAACCGTGCCTTTCTTCCAGTTCCCCGGACGCCGCTTCCCGCCGGTACCCGCTGGGCGTAAACCCCAGCACCTCCCGGAACACGTCCGTCAGGTGGGCGTGGTCGGCATAGCCAAGCTCGGCGGCAACGTCCGCAATTCCCAGGCCCGGATCGGTGCGCAGCCGCTCAGCTGCCTCCTGCAGCCGGTACCGCCGGATCATCGCCAGCGGCGGCAGCCCCACGTGCTTACGGGCGATCCGCTGCAGGCTCCGCACCGACACTCCCATCAGGTCAGCGGCCTGATCCACGCGCGTCAGGGAGGGATCCGCTTCAATCAGTTCTTCGAACCGATTGGCCAGCATGCCCTCCGGCGAAGGCTTCGGCAGTGTCGTTTCCGCCCAGTCCGACGCCGCCGCAACGGCCGCAGCGCGGCGGGCGCCGCCGTCGTCGCCCGCCTGTGAAACCATCGCATCGGTGACAGGCGTCCGCAGCGCAGGCACCTCCAGCGGGATGTCGATGTCCCTGAGTGCACCCGGGTCAGCGCACAGGAAGGGAACAGCCGCCGGACGCAGGAGCAGGCCAAAGGCCCAGCCGGTGCCGGTGAGGTCGCGGAAGGACCGCCGTGTTGCGGGTCCGTACAGCCTCGCACCGCCGGGCTCGATCACGAAGTTCAGCGCGGGGAAGGGCAGGACTTCCTGCCGGGAGGTCCTGCCCGGTGCCAGGTCCCATTCGGGGATCCAGAACCAGCGGATCCGGTCCGCCAGCGGCGCGGGCGCGGGTACCCGATGGAACGAGGGCAGCCGGGCTGGATACAGGGGGCCGCGCCACTGCTCCTCCATCACTCCTCCTGCACACGTCGCCGCGGGTTAGGAAAATATGCCCGGTTGTCGCAAATCGCCAAGCCGCCGGGCAGCCCGGGTCCCTAGCCTGATTGCATGACTACAACCCAGAACCAGAACAAGCACTCCGGAGCCACCGGCCGGTACACCACCGCCGGAGTTCCCCACGGCCTGACCAGTCTCACACCGTTCGTAGCCGTCCCGCGAGCCGCGGAGGCAATCCGTTTCTATCAGGATGTCTTCGGTGCCAGGGTCGTGGACGTAACGGAGATGAACGGCGTGACAGTCCACGCGGACCTGGACCTCGGCAACGGCCATCTCCAGCTCGGCGAACCGAATCCCGGCTACGGCTTGGTGGACCCGCCGGAGCCGGACACAGCCTGCTACTCCCTTGGCTTCTACTGTTCCGACGCTGATGAGGTGGTCTCACGTGCCGAAGCGGCCGGCGCAGTTGTCCGGGAACCGCTGGAGACCTTCGTTTCCGGGGACAGGTTCGCCAGCATCCGCGATCCCTTCGGAATCCGCTGGACCATCATGACCCGGGTCGAGGACCTGTCAGAGGAAGAAAGCGCAGCACGCGTGGCCGAGTGGGCGGCCCAGCAGGGCTGAGCCGCCTACGGACGTTACGGCAGGCGCCAGTAGACGTAGTCGTTG
>NZ_JAXIOO010000069.1:0-5482 GCF_049311065.1 Arthrobacter sp. 7Tela_A1
TGGCGGGTAAATCAGTGGATTACACGATAACCGTGTATTCAATTATGTTCCTGCAACCAAGGTCAACCCGGCCGGGTTGTTGGTTGGGAACCACATAGTGGACGCAAGCAGCATGATCGCAACACCCTGTACGTTGGGAAACCGTTTGAAGTCGTGTTTCCCCAGGTGTTGTTGTGGTGTAAGTTATCGGCCTATTAGTACCGGTCAGCTTCACGGGTCTTTAGTCCCCGCTTCCACATCCGGCCTATCAACCCAGTGGTCTGGCTGGGGGCCTCTCACACACAAGGTGTATGGAAATCTCATCTCGAAGCAGGCTTCCCGCTTAGATGCTTTCAGCGGTTATCCCATCCGAACGTAGCTAATCAGCGGTGCACTTGGCAGTACAACTGACACACCAGAGGTTCGTCCGTCCCGGTCCTCTCGTACTAAGGACAGCCCTTCTCAAATTTCCTGCGCGCGCAGCGGATAGGGACCGAACTGTCTCACGACGTTCTAAACCCAGCTCGCGTACCGCTTTAATGGGCGAACAGCCCAACCCTTGGGACCTACTCCAGCCCCAGGATGCGACGAGCCGACATCGAGGTGCCAAACCATGCCGTCGATATGGACTCTTGGGCAAGATCAGCCTGTTATCCCCGAGGTACCTTTTATCCGTTGAGCGACGGCCATTCCACAATGTACCGCCGGATCACTAGTCCCGACTTTCGTCCCTGCTCGAGATGTCTCTCTCACAGTCAAGCTCCCTTGTGCACTTACACTCGACACCTGATTGCCAACCAGGCTGAGGGAACCTTTGGGCGCCTCCGTTACTCTTTAGGAGGCAACCGCCCCAGTTAAACTACCCATCAGGCACTGTCCCTGACCCGGATTACGGGCCGAAGTTAGATATCCAGTATGACCAGAGTGGTATTTCAACGATGACTCCACCCGAACTGGCGTCCGGGTCTCACAGTCTCCCACCTATCCTACACAAGCCACACCGAACACCAATACCAAACTATAGTAAAGGTCTCGGGGTCTTTCCGTCCTGCTGCGCGTAACGAGCATCTTTACTCGTACTGCAATTTCGCCGAGTTTATGGTTGAGACAGCGGGGAAGTCGTTACTCCATTCGTGCAGGTCGGAACTTACCCGACAAGGAATTTCGCTACCTTAGGATGGTTATAGTTACCACCGCCGTTTACTGGGGCTTAAATTCCCAGCTTCGCCCGCAAGGGCTAACCGGTCCTCTTAACCTTCCAGCACCGGGCAGGAGTCAGTCCGTATACATCGTCTTGCGACTTCGCACGGACCTGTGTTTTTAGTAAACAGTCGCTTCCCCCTGGTCTCTGCGGCCCACACCCGCTCCGGAAAGCAAGTTTCCATCACGGGGCAGGCCCCCCTTCTCCCGAAGTTACGGGGGCATTTTGCCGAGTTCCTTAACCATAATTCTCTCGATCGCCTTAGTATTCTCTACCTGATCACCTGTGTCGGTTTGGGGTACGGGCGGCTAAAACCTCGCGCCGATGCTTTTCTAGGCAGCATAGGATCACCGGATTCCCCCGTTCGGGGGTCCCATCAGATCTCAGGTGCGTCATCAAAGACACAGTGACGGATTTGCCAATCACTGACCCTACATCCTTAGACCAGGACAACCATCGCCCGGCCCGGCTACCTTCCTGCGTCACACCTGTTAATACGCTTACCTCCCAGGTTACGGTCCCGCGCTCCACCAAAACCCGGAACACCACAAGGGTGCACGGGCAGGTTTCGGGCGGTTAGTATCCCCCGCTTGGTATGGGCGGTTTTTCGCCGGTACGGGAATATCAACCCGTTGTCCATCGACTACGCCTGTCGGCCTCGCCTTAGGTCCCGACTTACCCAGGGCAGATTAGCTTGACCCTGGAACCCTTGATCATTCGGCGGACGGGTTTCTCACCCGTCTTTCGCTACTCATGCCTGCATTCTCACTCGTGTAGGCTCCACCACTGGTTTACACCGCAGCTTCACTGCCCACACGACGCTCCCCTACCACTCCAGACGGCTGAACCACGAAGGCTTACCAATAATCTGAAATCCACAACTTCGGCGGTGTACTTGAGCCCCGCTACATTGTCGGCGCGGAATCACTTGACCAGTGAGCTATTACGCACTCTTTCAAGGGTGGCTGCTTCTAAGCCAACCTCCTGGTTGTCTGGGCAACTCCACATCCTTTCCCACTTAGCACACGCTTAGGGGCCTTAGTTGGTGGTCTGGGCTGTTTCCCTCTCGACTATGAAGCTTATCCCCCACAGTCTCACTGCTGCGCTCTCACTTACCGGCATTCGGAGTTTGGCTGACGTCAGTAACCTTGTAGGGCCCATCGGCCATCCAGTAGCTCTACCTCCGGCAAGAAACACGCAACGCTGCACCTAAATGCATTTCGGGGAGAACCAGCTATCACGGAGTTTGATTGGCCTTTCACCCCTACCCACAGCTCATCCCCTCCATTTTCAACTGAAGTGGGTTCGGTCCTCCACGACGTCTTACCGTCGCTTCAACCTGGCCATGGGTAGATCACTCCGCTTCGGGTCTAGATCACGCCACTCACTCGCCCTGTTCAGACTCGCTTTCGCTACGGCTTCCCCACACGGGTTAACCTCGCGACGTAACACTAACTCGCAGGCTCATTCTTCAAAAGGCACGCTGTCACAGCAACAAGGCTGCTCCAACGGTTTGTAGGCACACGGTTTCAGGTACTATTTCACTCCCCTCCCGGGGTACTTTTCACCTTTCCCTCACGGTACTTGTCCGCTATCGGTCATCAGGGAGTATTTAGGCTTACCAGGTGGTCCTGGCAGATTCGCACGGGATTTCTCGGGCCCCGTGCTACTTGGGATCCTCTCCAAGCGGCAGCATACATTCCGGTTACGGGGCTAACACCCTCTACGGCCTGGCTTTCAAACCAGTTCACCTATGCACCTGCACTCACTTCACCAGTCCGGCAGAACTGATACGGAAAGTCCCGCAACCCCAGTGATGCAACGCCCGCCGGCTATCACACACCACTGGTTTAGCCTCTTCCGCGTTCGCTCGCCACTACTAACGGAATCACTGTTGTTTTCTCTTCCTGCGGGTACTGAGATGTTTCACTTCCCCGCGTTCCCTCCACGCACCCTATGTGTTCAGATGCGGGTCACCCGGTCACTCGCGCGCCGGGCGGGGTTTCCCCATTCGGACATCCTGGGATCAACGCTCGGTTATCAACTCCCCCAGGCTTATCGCAGATTCCTACGTCCTTCTTCGGCTCCTGATGCCAAGGCATCCACCGTGTGCCCTTAAAAACTTGACCACAAAGATCAACAATTAATATCGCTATCGAGAAAACCATGGAAAACCAGTACAAGACCGGTCACCAGGTTTATCTGAAATTGCACTTAATAATTTTTAAGATGCTCGCGTCCACTATGTAGTTCTCAAACAACAACCCCGTCACACCCATCCACCAGACCAGGCACCCCGCAAAAAGGGGGAACCAGCGGCCGGCCTCCGGCATGCGCAGGAAAAACCAGAAACAACAGATCCTGTTGCCTCAGGACCCAACAGTGTGCCAAACGATACCCACCGGGCACCCCGGCCAGCTGTGCTTTCCAACCCCCAGGGGGGCGTACTCACCAGCCGGACAGAACCCGGAAGAACCTATTTATTGATATTCCACCCTTGAGCACCCACCGGAGAACAAACGTCTCCGACATGGGCATCTCCTGCAAAGCACACATCCAACACTGTGGAAGGACCTGCCACTTTGAGGTGCTCCTTAGAAAGGAGGTGATCCAGCCGCACCTTCCGGTACGGCTACCTTGTTACGACTTAGTCCCAATCGCCGGTCCCACCTTCGACGGCTCCCTCCCACAAGGGGTTAGGCCACCGGCTTCGGGTGTTACCAACTTTCGTGACTTGACGGGCGGTGTGTACAAGGCCCGGGAACGTATTCACCGCAGCGTTGCTGATCTGCGATTACTAGCGACTCCAACTTCATGAGGTCGAGTTGCAGACCTCAATCCGAACTGAGACCGGCTTTTTGGGATTAGCTCCACCTCACAGTATCGCAACCCTTTGTACCGGCCATTGTAGCATGCGTGAAGCCCAAGACATAAGGGGCATGATGATTTGACGTCGTCCCCACCTTCCTCCGAGTTGACCCCGGCAGTCTCCTATGAGTCCCCGCCATAACGCGCTGGCAACATAGAACGAGGGTTGCGCTCGTTGCGGGACTTAACCCAACATCTCACGACACGAGCTGACGACAACCATGCACCACCTGTAAACCGGCCACAAGTGGGGAGCGTATTTCTACGCTTTACCGGTTCATGTCAAGCCTTGGTAAGGTTCTTCGCGTTGCATCGAATTAATCCGCATGCTCCGCCGCTTGTGCGGGCCCCCGTCAATTCCTTTGAGTTTTAGCCTTGCGGCCGTACTCCCCAGGCGGGGCACTTAATGCGTTAGCTACGGCGCGGAAAACGTGGAATGTCCCCCACACCTAGTGCCCAACGTTTACGGCATGGACTACCAGGGTATCTAATCCTGTTCGCTCCCCATGCTTTCGCTCCTCAGCGTCAGTTAATGCCCAGAGACCTGCCTTCGCCATCGGTGTTCCTCCTGATATCTGCGCATTTCACCGCTACACCAGGAATTCCAGTCTCCCCTACATCACTCTAGTCTGCCCGTACCCACTGCAGACCCGGGGTTGAGCCCCGGGCTTTCACAGCAGACGCGACAAACCGCCTACGAGCTCTTTACGCCCAATAATTCCGGATAACGCTTGCGCCCTACGTATTACCGCGGCTGCTGGCACGTAGTTAGCCGGCGCTTCTTCTGCAGGTACCGTCACTTTCGCTTCTTCCCTGCTGAAAGAGGTTTACAACCCGAAGGCCGTCATCCCTCACGCGGCGTCGCTGCATCAGGCTTCCGCCCATTGTGCAATATTCCCCACTGCTGCCTCCCGTAGGAGTCTGGGCCGTGTCTCAGTCCCAGTGTGGCCGGTCACCCTCTCAGGCCGGCTACCCGTCGTCGCCTTGGTGGGCCATTACCCCAACCAACAAGCTGATAGGCCGCGAGTCCATCCAAAACCGCATAAAGCTTTCCACCACCATGGCATGCGCCAGATGGTCGTATCCGGTATTAGACCCGGTTTCCCAGGCTTATCCCGAAGTCAAGGGCAGGTTACTCACGTGTTACTCACCCGTTCGCCACTAATCATTCTGTGCAAGCACAGAAGTCATCGTTCGACTTGCATGTGTTAAGCACGCCGCCAGCGTTCATCCTGAGCCAGGATCAAACTCTCCGTAAATGTGTTACAGACACACAACCGGAGCCAAGGAAAATTGGCTGCACAGTCATGCACTAAATTCGAAACCAGCTAAAAAAGCTGCTCCAGCCCACGGGGTGGGCCGAACAGCCAGTTCAACCAATCAAAATAATTGGTATCAATAAACTTGGCACACTATTGAGTTCTCAAACAACAG
>NZ_JAXIOO010000070.1:0-5460 GCF_049311065.1 Arthrobacter sp. 7Tela_A1
CACCCCCCGGGCCCCCCCGGGTGGGCCCGGGGGCCCCCGCGGTTTGATGCTGAAACGGCTGTTACTCGTCGCCGCGCAGGATCGCCAGGATTCGGATGATTTCCACGTAGAGCCAGACCAGGGTCACGGTCAGGCCGAAAGCCGCGGTCCACGAGTAGCGCTGCGGAGCACCGGCTTTGACGCCCTGCTCAATGGAGGTGAAGTCCATGATCAGGGAGAAGGCCGCGAGGCCGACTGCCAGGAGGCCAATGATGACGCCCAGCGGGATACCGGCGATTTGGAAGCCCCGCACGCCCCACGGATCGTCAACGACACCGAAGAGCATGAGGCCCACGTTCACCAGGGAGAAGACCGCGTAGCCGATCAGGGCGATCATGAAGAAGCGCATCGCCTTCGGCGTGGCACGTACCTTGCCGCTCTTGAACAGGAGCAGGGTCACGGCGAACACAGAGAGCGTGCCCACTACGGCCTGCAGGCCGATGCCCGGGTACAGCGCATCCAGGATCTGGGTCAGTGCGCCGAGGAACATGCCTTCGAGCACCGCGTATCCCAGGATGAGCGCCGGAACCGGCTCGCGCTTGAACGAGTTGACGAGGCCCAGGACGAAGCCGCCGAGCGCGCCCACGATCATGAGCAGGCCGGCCGCGCCGGGAAGCACGAACACGGGGATCGCAGCACCGAGGAGGACAACTGCCAGGCAGCCAAGGGTCTTCATGATGACGTCGTCATACGTCATCCGTCCGGTCTCGGACGGTCCTGCGGACGGAGCCGCATAGAGATCCTGGAGCTGCTGCGGGCTCATGGGGTCCTGCTGGGGTCCTGCAAACGGGCCGCCTGAAGGAACGGTGGCCGTTCCGCCGCGGGTTTGGGAACGGAAATTCTTTCCGTTGAAAACCGGGTTGCCGCCTAGTGCCATGAATATGTCCTCCGTTTGGGGGGCTTGGGTCTGTTAATCAGCCTACCAATGGAACGCTCAACGGGCAGCGATGATTCCACGGACTGGAAAGGCTTTGATAACGGTTTGGCACCGAGGGGGCAGGAATCGGCCTCCGGGCTTCCATAATGAAGCACCCGGTGGAGTCGTTACCTGATCGCGACCAAAGCTCACTACTTCGGTCACCCCACCGAAACAAACGCCGGGTAGCATGATCACCATTCGTGACTGAGATCACAAGGTCACATCTAGAATGCGCCGACAACCGGTGCATTTATACCCCCGGCGGAGGTTATTCACTTTGGGAAGAATATCGGCACTCGCCCGGTATATGGGGATGCTAGTGGCGGTGGCCGGCATATTTGCCGGGCTCCTGCTCGCTGCCCCTGCCGTGCATGCAACAACAGCTCCACCCTCGGCAACGGAAACCGCAGCGCCGGAATCCAGCACCGAAAGCCCAGATCCTTCAAGCGGGGATGACAGTGAAGTGTCCGACGGCGCTGAGTACCAGGACCGGATCAGCGGCGTCCTGCGAAACGCCGGTTCGCCGGTCCAGGGTGTCACTGTCAAAGCCAGCGGCAACGGCTACGAAGGTGAAACGCAGACCGCTGAGAACGGCTCGTGGTCCATTGGCGTTCCTGAACAAGGCGCCTACGAGGTGGAGCTGGACGAGTCCACCCTTCCGGACGGAGTCGCCCTGGCCGAGGGGCAGCAGAATCCCCGCACTGTTACCTTCGCCGGCACCTCGAACATCACAACCCTCTTCCTGCTCGGCGAGGGCATCGTGCTGCAGTCGGACAGCTTCGCCACGAAGCTCACCGAGCGTGCGATTGCCGGGCTCAGCTTTGGACTCCTCCTGGCCCTGAGCGCCGTCGGACTGTCCTTGATCTTCGGCACCACCGGCCTCACCAACTTCGCGCACGGCGAGATGGTGACGTTCGGCGCCGTGCTGGCCTTTGCCTTCGCCTCCATCGGGCTGCCGCTGTGGCTGGCCCTGATCCTGGCGGTCATTGGCGGTGCAGGGCTTGGCTATGTCCAGGACGCAGGGCTTTGGAAGCCGCTGCGCAAGCGCGGAACCGGCCTGGTGCCGATGATGATCGTCAGCATCGGCCTTGCCCTGGCCCTTCGGTACACGATCCTCTTCTTCTTCGGCGGTGCCACGCAGCAGCTGCCGTCTTCGCAAAGCCCCATGCTGGAGCTGGGGCCGGTCTCGATTTCCCGGAACAACCTGGTCTCACTGGCCGTGTCCCTGGTGATCATCCTCATTGTTGCGGCGCTCCTTCTGCGAACCCGCATCGGCAAGGCAACCCGCGCCGTGGCCGACAACCCGCCGCTCGCGGCTGCCTCCGGCATCGACGTCGACCGCGTCATCCGCATTGTCTGGATGGCAGGCGGCGCACTCGCCGCCCTCGGCGGTATCCTCTGGGCCTATTACCGGCCCGGAGTCTCCTTCAACATGGGGCAGCAGATCCTGCTGCTGATCTTTGCCTCGGTCACGCTGGGTGGTCTCGGAACCGTCTTCGGTGCGCTGATCGGCTCTATCATCGTGGGACTCTTCGTGGAGATCTCCACCCTGTGGCTCGAGGCGGACCTGAAATACGTCGGCGCGCTGCTCATTATGATTCTCGTCCTCCTGGTTAGGCCGCAGGGCATCCTGGGCCGCCGAGAGCGCATAGGTTAGGGGCTTCGACATGGACTTCGGAAACATACTGCTCGGCGCAGTCAATGAATTCTTCACTCCTACTACGGCTGCCTATGCCCTTGCTGCGCTCGGACTCGCGGTGCACTTCGGCTATACCGGGCTGCTGAACTTCGGCCAGGCCGGCTTCATGGCCATCGGCGCTTACGGCTTCGCCATTCCCACCCTGAGCTTCGGCGCACCCCTGCCCGTTGCCCTGCTGATCTCGATGCTGGCCTCGGCGGCGTTTGCGGTCATCCTGGGACTTCCCACACTGCGGCTTCGAGCGGATTACCTGGCGATTGTGACGATCGCGGCCGCCGAAATCATCCGTTACATCGTGACCACGAACGGACTCACCAACGTCACCGGCTCAGCCAACGGGCTTGCCGCCTTCGAAGGCGGGTTCTATGCCCTCAATCCCTTCGGCCCGGGTACCTACTCGTTCGGTCCCTTCAGCCTCAGTGAGCGTGACCTGTGGATCCGGGTTGTCGCCTGGTCCGTCGTCGCGCTTGCCTGCCTGATGGTCTGGCTGCTGGTGCGCAGCCCCTGGGGACGCGTCGTCAAGGGCATCCGCGAGGACGAGAACGCTGTCCGCTCGCTTGGCAAGAACGTCTATGCCTACAAGATGCAGGCACTGATCATCGGTGGCCTGCTCGGCTCCCTGGCAGGCATCATCTTCACCCTTCCGCGAGGAGCGGTGCAGCCGGCCAACTACGGGACCGAACTCACGTTCTTCCTTTACACGGCCCTCCTGCTGGGCGGAATGTCCACTGTCCTGGGACCTGTCATCGGAGCCATGATCTTCTGGGCCGTGCTGTCCTTGACCCAGAGCCTCCTCTACGGAGCGATCGAGTCCGGGTTCATCACGTTCCTGAACACCACCCAGGCCGGACAACTGCGGTACATCCTGGTAGGTGTGGCGTTGATGCTGCTGATGATCTTCAGGCCGCAAGGCGTGCTCGGCAATAAGAAGGAGCTGTCATTCGCATGAGCCATCAAGCACAAAGCCCGCAGCCGGAGCGCCTGCCCGGCGCCCATGCGGCTGCTCCGGCGGAGAAAGTCCAGCCGGCCGCTGCCGATTCCAGTCATGAGGCGAGCTGGGCCGGCAATGAATACATGACGGACGACCGGCCCATCGCTGCCGAGGCCACAGGTCCCGGCTGCCGGAAGCGGGACCCGATCCTGGTGGCCTCCAACGTCACCCGTACCTACGGCGGCATCAACGCCGTCGACGTCGAGCACGTAGAGATCCCCCGCAACAAGATCACCGCACTGATCGGGCCAAACGGAGCGGGCAAGACCACGCTCTTCAACCTGCTCACCGGCTTCGACACCCCGCAGTCAGGGGAATGGAAGTTCGAGGACAGGGACCTGGCGGGTGTCTCCGCCTATAAGGTTGCCCGTCTGGGCATGGTCCGGACCTTCCAGCTGACCAAGGTCATGGGCAAGCTGACGGTGCTGGAGAACATGCGGCTCGGTGCCAGCGAGCAGCCCGGCGAGGCCCTGCGGCGGGCGCTCTTCCGTCCGCTGTGGAAGCGCCGGGAAGATGAGATCACGGAACAGGCTGATGCCCTGCTGGCTAAGTTCAAGCTGGACACCAAGCGCAGCGACTACGCCGCTTCCCTCTCGGGCGGCCAGCGGAAACTGCTGGAGATGGCACGGGCGCTGATGGTCAATCCCAAGCTCGTGATGCTGGACGAACCGATGGCCGGCGTGAACCCCGCGCTGACCCAGTCGCTCCTGGACCACATCAAGAACCTGAAGGCCGAAGGCATGACGGTACTGTTCGTGGAACACGACATGCACATGGTCCGCCACATTGCCGACTGGGTCATCGTCATGGCCGAAGGCAAAGTCGTTGCCGAGGGTCCCCCCGGCGACGTCATGAAGGACCAGGCAGTGATCGATGCCTATCTGGGTGCCCACCACGACGTCGATCTGGGCGATTCCGAAGGCTTCGAGAAACTCGAGGCCGTGCTGGAGGAAGATCCTGAATCAGATATTCGCGGCGGCGAGGGACTGGCCCCGGTCACCATCGAAGAACGTAAGGACATGGCATGAGCGCTGAGAACTTCGAGGGCGACTCCGTCGTCAAGGTCACGGACCTCGTGGCCGGCTACATCCCCGGGGTCAACATCCTCAACGGCTGCTCCATCGAGGCCCGCCGCGGCGAACTGATCGGCATCATTGGTCCCAACGGTGCCGGAAAGTCGACCCTGCTGAAGGCCATGTTCGGGCTGGTGAAAGTCCACTCGGGCACCGTCATGGTGCGCGGGCAGGACCTGACCGGGCTGAAGGCCAACAAGCTGGTCAGCCGGGGCGTGGGCTTCGTGCCGCAGAACAACAACGTCTTTGCATCCCTCACCATCGAAGAGAACCTGCAGATGGGTCTCTACCAGCAGCCGAAGAACTTCAAGGAACGCTTCGAGTTTGTCGCGGACCTCTTCCCGGAGCTGAAGAAGCGGCGGGCGCAGCGCGCCGGCTCCCTCTCCGGCGGTGAACGCCAGATGGTGGCCATGGGCCGGGCGCTGATGATGGAACCTGCTGTGCTCCTGCTCGATGAGCCGTCGGCCGGCCTCTCCCCCGTGAAGCAGGATGAAACCTTCCTGCGCGTGCACGAGATCAACCGGGCGGGCGTCTCGGTGATCATGGTGGAACAGAATGCCCGGCGCTGCCTGCAGATCTGTGACCGCGCCTATGTCCTGGATCAGGGCAAGGACGCGTACACGGGTACCGGGCGCGAACTGATGAAGGACCCCAAGGTCATCCAGCTGTACCTGGGCACCCTGGCCGATACGGCGTAGTCCGAGTCATCGACAGTGCCGCCCGGAGCCTCGCTCCGGGC
>NZ_JAXIOO010000071.1:0-4220 GCF_049311065.1 Arthrobacter sp. 7Tela_A1
CGACCCCAGAAAAGGCCCTTAAGAAGCTTCTAAAGGGCATTTTCTGCTATCTCGATGGGGAAGCCTAGGATGCGAGCCAGGTCTGGAGCGCGGCCAGGCATTCACGGATGGCACCGGCGCTGACGTGCTCATTGTCCGAATGCGCCAGCAGCGCATCCCCCGGACCGAAGTTCACCGCGGGAATCCCCAGGGCACTGAAGCGGGCGACGTCGGTCCAGCCGTACTTGGGTTTGGGTTCCGCGCCGACGGCGGTGACGAAGCTGGCTGCCGCGGGACGGTCCAGTCCCGGGCGGGCCCCGGCGGAGGCATCGGTGCGGACCAGGTCAAAGCCCTGCAGGAGATTCCTTACGTAGGCCTCGGCCTGCTCCAGGTCCTTGTCCGGGGCGAACCGGTAGTTGATTTCCACGACGGCGGAATCAGGAATGACGTTTCCGGCCGTACCGCCGTGGATCTTCACGGCGTTCAGCGATTCCCGGTAGTCCAGTCCTTCGACCCTGACGGTGGCCGGCTCGTGATCGCGCAGCCGTACCAGGATCTCGGCTGCCGCATGAATGGCGTTCTCCCCCATCCACGCCCGTGCTGAGTGGGCTGCCTTTCCGGTGGTTGTGGCCTGGAAACGCATAGTGCCGTTGCACCCGCCCTCGACGGTTCCGTCCGTCGGTTCCAGCAGGATGGCAAAGTCTGCCTTCAGCCATTCCGGGAAGGATTTCTCCAGCCGGCCCAGCCCGCTGAGTGAGGCGTCAACCTCTTCGTGGTCGTAAAAGACGAACGTAATGTCCCGGTTGGGTTCCGTGAGTCCGGCGGCAAGGGCCAGCTGGACAGCCACGCCGCCCTTCATGTCAGTGGCGCCGCGGCCGTACAGCACGTCGCCGTCCCAGCTCGAGGGGACGGTGCCCTTGGACCCGGGGACTGCCGGAAGCGGAACGGTATCCAGATGCCCGGCCAGGATCACCCGTTCAGGCCTGCCCAGGTTGGTGCGGGCCATGATGGAGTCGCCGTCGCGCACTATTTCCAGATGGTCCAGCGCCTCCAGCGCGGCCTGCACACTGTCAGCGATGGCAGCTTCGTTGCCGGAAACGCTTTCGATGTCCATGAGGGCGGCGGTGAGGGCAGCGACGTCGCCCTGCAGGTCAAGATGCTTATGCGGTAATACGGTCACCGCTCCAGACTACCGCTCGGTAGACTTGATCCCATGACTTCGATCCCCGCTTCAGACGCTTCCGCCCGCACCGCTTCCGGCCTTGGACTGGCCACCGTCGCCGCTGACGGCACTGTCCTCGACGTCTGGTACCCGCAGCCCCGGCTGGCCGGCCTGACAGACGATCCGGCCCTGGCGGCAGAGCTCGGCACAGCAGCCGAAGCCATGGCCGACGACGTCCGCGGAACCCGCGGTGAAGTCGTTGCAACGGAAATCGACCTGGACGCTGCTCCGTCCACCACCGCAGACGCCTACCTGCGCCTCCACGTTCTGTCCGCCCGGCTGGCCGCTCCGAACACCATCAACCTCGACGGGATCTTCGGCGTGCTTCCGAACGTCGTCTGGACGAACTTCGGTCCCTGCCAGGTCGCAGGCTTCGACCGGGTCCGCGTTGGCCTGCGCGCCCGCGGTGCGGTGACCGTCTACGGCGTCGACAAGTTCCCCCGCATGGTGGACTACGTCCTGCCCACGGGCGTCCGCATCGCCGACGCCGACCGCGTGCGCCTGGGCGCGCACCTCGCCGAGGGCACCACGGTCATGCATGAAGGATTCGTTAATTTCAACGCGGGCACTCTTGGGACCTCCATGGTTGAGGGACGCATTTCTGCCGGTGTGGTCGTCGGGGACGGCAGCGACGTCGGCGGCGGGGCATCCATCATGGGAACCCTGTCCGGCGGCGGCAAGGAGAGGATCACCGTCGGCGAACGTGTCCTGCTCGGAGCGAATTCCGGCGTGGGCATCAGCATTGGCGATGACACCGTGGTTGAGGCGGGCCTCTACGTGACAGCCGGAACGCGCGTCAACGTGGTCGACCCCGAATCCGGCGACGTCCGCACCGTCAAGGCCGCAGAACTCTCCGGGGTCCCGGGGCTGCTCTTCCGCCGCAACTCGGTTTCCGGCGCCGTCGAGGTCCTCCCCCGTCTGGCCCGCACCGTCGAACTGAACGAAGCGCTGCACGCCAACTAGTCAGCGCACCAAGGAGGAAGCCCGTGGGCTACCGCACCCCGCAGCTTCCAACCCGCCGGAAGGGCGTCACCGTCCTTCTGGCGGCGGCCGCCTTCGCTGCGGCGGTGGTCCTGTACCTCCTGGTGCTGGCAGCCAATTCCGGTGATGAGAAACCGTTCAGGGAGCGGTGCACAGCGACGGCGAACGGGGGAACGTATTCGCTGACTCCGGAGCAGGCCTCCCATGCCGCCACGATCACGGCTGTCGCCGTCGCCCGCGGGCGCCCGCCGCGGGCGGCGTCGATTGCGCTGGCGACGGCAGTCCAGGAGTCCGGGCTGCGCAACATCGACTACGGCGACACTGCCGGGCCTGATTCCCGAGGGCTGTTCCAGCAACGGCCCACACAGGGCTGGGGCAGCGAAGAGCAGGTGATGGATCCGGTCTACGCCGCCAATGCGTTCTACAACGCACTGGAGAAGGTTCCCGGTTACCAGGACCTGCCGGTCACCGTGGCCGCACAGACGGTCCAGCGCAGTGCCTACCCGGAGGCCTACGCCGACCATGAGCCCGAGGGCCGTGCCTTCGCCTCAGCGCTTACCGGACAGTCACCCGCTGCCCTGACCTGCCGGCTCAACCCGGCGGCCGCCCCCGGAAACCCGGAGACAGTGCTTTCCTCGATGTCCTACCTCTATGGCGAGCAGCAGGCCGTGGTACTCGGAGACGTGCTGCTGGTGGGTGCGGAGGGTGAGTATGGCTGGTCATTGGCGCAGTGGGCCGTAGCCAACGCCAAGCCCCTGGACATCAATGAAGTGGCCTATGACTCCCGGACCTGGAACCGCGGCACCGGTGAGTGGGCCGAATCCGATGCACCGGCCACCCAGGTCGCCATCCACGTCGTCCCCGTGGCCGTCGGCTAGCAAAGGGACCGCGCGCTAAACCGCTAGGCTGGATTCATGCGCATACTAGTCACCGGAGGAACCGGGTACATCGGCTCCCACACCACCCTCGAACTGCTCAACGCGGGACATGACGTCGTCGTCATGGACAACCTGGCGAACTCCAGCACCAAGTCCCTGGAGCGGGTGGCAGAGCTTGCCGGGCGCACCGCCGACTTTGTCCAGGCAGACCTGCTGGACCCGCAGGCACTCGAGGACATCTTCGCCGCGCACTCCCCCGACGCGGTCATCCATTTCGCCGGCCTCAAGGCCGTGGGCGAGTCCGTGGCCAAACCTCTGCATTACTACCGGAACAACGTTGCCGGCACCTTGAACCTGCTCGAAGCCATGGACCGCCATGACGTCCGGACCATTGTGTTCAGCTCGTCCGCCACGGTTTACGGCGCTTCCGAAGAAGTGCCGCTGGTCGAGAAGATGCCCCTGGACGCCGTGAACCCCTATGGGCGGACCAAGGAACAGATCGAAGACATCCTCACCGACCTCGGCGCCTCGGACGAGCGCTGGAGCATCGCGCTGCTGCGCTACTTCAACCCTGTTGGTGCCCACGAATCCGGCCGCATCGGCGAAGACCCCACAGGTGTGCCGAACAACCTGCTGCCCTTCGTGGCACAGGTCGCCGTGGGCCGCCGCGAGAAGGTTATGGTTTTCGGCAACGACTACCCCACCCCGGACGGCACAGGTGTCCGTGACTACATCCACGTGGTTGACCTGGCCGCGGGCCATCTGGCGGCACTGGACTATATTGCTGCGCGCAAAGGCGTCAAGCGGTGGAACCTGGGCACCGGCAACGGCTCCTCTGTCCTCGAAGTGCTGGCTGCGTTCTCCAAGGCCGCCGGCAAGGACGTGCCCTACGACTTCGCTCCGCGCCGGCCCGGAGACGCCGCCGTCAGCTACGCCGATCCGTCCGCGGCCCTGGCTGAACTCGGCTGGGCTGCAAGCCGTTCCCTGGATGATATGTGCCGGGACCACTGGAACTGGCAGAAGCAGAACCCGCAGGGCTACGCCTCCTAACCCGCCCGGCGCCGAGAGGCCAGTTACGGCCCCTTTGACGCCTCAAAGGAGCCGTAACTGGCCTCTCGTGTATGGGGGATAAGCAAAAACGGCCCGGGGGGGGGGGCGCC
>NZ_JAXIOO010000072.1:0-4135 GCF_049311065.1 Arthrobacter sp. 7Tela_A1
CCCCCCCGACATCTTGGCGATTTCCGGCGCTACCGCTCCAGCATGGCCACGGACTTGTTCCACAGGCCAAGGGCAAGCAGGGCATCTCCGGCCTGCTTATTGGGCCGGGCCACCTTGCAGCGGACAAAATACTTTCCGGTCGGATAGTCCTCTCCCGGGGTCCCTTCCGCCAGGTACACCAGGGTCCGGGCGCCACTCTCCGGCGTCCCCAGGAACCTCTTGAGCGGTGTGGCATAGGCGGCGTGCATCGCGGTCCCCGGAGCATTGGAAAAGCTGGACGCGATGGTGCCCGGATGGAAGGAGGTAGACGTGGCTCCGGCGGCACGATAGCGCCTGTCGAATTCCTCGGTGAAGAGGATTTGCTCCAGCTTGCTGTCGCCGTACGCCTTCTGGGGCTTGTAGCCGCGTTCCTGTTCGAGGTCGTCGAGGTCCACGTGGCCGAACAGCCGGTTGGCCAGGCTGGAGGTGTTGATCACCGTGCCCTTGGAATCCAGCAGCCGGTCGGTTAGGAGGCGGGTGAGCAGGAACGGCGCCAGATAGTTCACCTGGAACGTCATTTCGTGCCCGTCGACCGTGACCTGGCGTTCCTTGCCGAAGATGGCGCCGGCGTTGTTCGCCAGGACGTCGATCCGCGGGTAGCGCTGCAGCAGGTCGGAGGCCAGGCTGCGGACCTGGCCGAGGTCGGCGAAATCGGCAGTGAAGTATTCACCGCCGGTGTCCGCAGCGACGGCAGCCGTTTTCTCCAGCGAACGCCCGACGATCACGACGTGGTGCCCGTCCTTGGCGAGCCGTCGCGCTGCGGCCGCACCTACGCCGTCGGACGCGCCGGTGATCACGATCGTCTTGGGAGCCATGCAGGCCTGCTTTCCTGGGAACCGGGCGAGACGGTCCCACCTTAGCGGTGCCGTGGCGCGAACGGTATCCATCCGCACAAGGCACCCCGGAGGGGGCCACGGCGGCGCTCTTCCATGGCAGGATCGGGCTATGCCTGATCGCCTGATGCTCCTGGATACTGCCTCGCTGTACTTCCGTGCCTTCTATGGAGTCCCGGATTCGATCCGCCGCGGGGACGGGACACCGGTCAACGCCGTGCGCGGACTGGCGGACATGATCGCCAGGCTCACCTCTGAGTTTTCCCCCTCACACCTGGTGGCGTGCTGGGATGATGACTGGCGCCCGCAGTGGCGGGTGGATCTGCTCCCCTCTTACAAGGAGCACCGGGTGGCGCACGTCGTTGACGGCGGATCTGACATCGAGGTGGTCCCGGACGCGCTCGAGGCCCAGATCCCGATGATCCGCAGGATGCTCGCCCTGGCAGGTATACCGGTGGTCGGCGTTCCCGGCTACGAGGCTGATGACGTGATCGGCAGCTACGCCGCGCAGGCCACGATGCCGGTCCACGTCGTCACCGGGGACCGGGACCTGTTCCAGGTCATTGACGACGCACGCCAGGTGCGGGTGCTCTACACCGCGGGCGGAATGAAGAACCTCAAGGACATGGACGACGCCGCCGTCGTCGCTAAATACCGCGTGCTGCCCGAGCAGTACGCCGACTACGCGACGCTGCGCGGCGACAGTTCCGACGGCCTGCCCGGCGTCGCAGGCATTGGAGAGAAGACCGCGGCATCCCTGCTTGCCGAGTTTGGCACCCTGGAGTCCCTGCAGGCCGCCGTGGAAGACCGAAGCAGCGAACTGTCCGCGGCCATGCGCGCGAAGCTGACCGCGGCAGCGGACTACCTCGCCTCCGCGCCGAGCGTGGTGCGGATTGTCCGGGACCTTGACGTCCCGTCCCCGGAAGACGCCGGCGCCCGGCTTGCGCCGGTGACCGGAGACCGGCGGGCCGAACTCGAATCCCTGGCCGGGGAATGGAACCTCGGAGGTTCGGTCCGCCGGCTGATCGATTCCCTGGATTCCACCGGCTAACCCGTCCAGCGGCAGCTCCGGGATATCCTGCCGAAGACAACAACGGCACAGAGGAACGGTTCAACGGTGGCTGCACGCAGGGACAAGACAAGGGCCGCACCCGCCCTCCCCACCCGGCGGCGGGTACTGTCCGTGCTCGTGGCCGGCCAGATCCTGGGCGGGATCGGCATGGGCGCGACGCTGTCGCTGGGCGCTCTCCTGGCGGCAGAGCTCTCCGGCTCCCCCGCCTTCTCCGGCATGGCGGCCACCATGAGCACACTGGGCGCGGCAGCGGCAGCGGTTCCCCTGGCCCGGCTGGCGCAGACGTCCGGCCGCCGGGTCTCCCTCTCCACTGGAGTCCTGATTGCAGCGGTGGGTTCCATCACCGCCGTCGGCTCGGCCGTAACCGGCATCTTCCCCCTGCTGCTCGCGGGGCTGGCGCTGCTTGGCGCCGGAAGCGCCGTCAGCCTGCAGGCCCGGTTCGCCGCTGGTGACCTGGCCACGGAAGCGACCCGGGGCAAAGACCTGTCCGTGGTGCTGTGGTCCACCACGATCGGCGCGGTTCTGGGACCGAATCTCTTTGGTCCGGGCGAGGTCCTCGGGGCCGCCCTGGGACTGCCTCCGCTGACGGGTGCCTTCGTCTTTTCGCTCTCAGCCCAGCTGGCTGCGGCGGCGGTCTACCTCTCCGGCCTGCGCCCGGATCCGCTGCTGGCCCTGAAGCGGCTGTCCGGCGACGACGGCGACGGGGTCCCGGATCAGGGCCCGTCCCGGCCCAGGCGCGGCGGACTCTCGGTCCTCCGGCATGCCCCGGCGGCACGGTATGCCGTCGCGGTCATCGCCCTCAGCCATGCAGTGATGGTCGCACTGATGTCGATGACCCCGGTCCACCTGGCCAGCCACGGTGCGGCCATCAGCATCATCGGCTTCACCATCAGCCTGCACATCGCCGGAATGTATGCGCTCTCCCCGGTCTTTGGCTGGCTCTCGGACAGAACCGGACGCCGGAAGGTCATCTTGGGAGGACAGCTCCTGCTGCTCTCTGCCTTGATCCTCGCCGGAACCGGCTCAGAGTCCTCCGCCGTGGTGACCGTCAGCCTGGTCCTGCTGGGGCTGGGCTGGTCTGCCTCGGTGGTGTCGGCGTCGGCCCTGGTATCGGAGTCCGTGGCCGTTCCCGACCGCACGGCGGTCCAGGGGATTTCAGATCTGGGGATGAACGCCGCGGGGGCGCTTGGCGGGGCGCTGGCCGGTCCGGTACTCGCTGCGGCGGGGTACTCCGGCCTGGGCTACGCGGCCGTGCTGCTGGTCGCGGTCGTCATCGCCTGGACTGCTGTTGGTGCCCGAAGTGGGACTCGAACCCACACACCTTTCGATACTGCATTTTGAGTGCAGCGCGTCTGCCAATTCCGCCATTCGGGCAGGCCCTGTGATGTTGATCAAACGTTCTGATCTACCGTGTTGGGCGCGAAACTACTCTACATGCAGATAGTCTGATTTCGTGAACTGCCGGCGCCACCGGTAGTGCTGTCGTCTTTAGAGGAGCATCTGTGTCTGAGTCATCCGAGCCCGTACCGTCCAACACCCCCGCGCGGCGCGTCCTCGTTGCTGAAGACGAGACGCTGATCCGCCTCGACATCGTGGAGATCCTGACCGGCGAAGGCTATGAAGTCGTCGGCGAAGCAGACAACGGCGAAAAGGCCGTGCAGATGGCCAACGAGCTCAAGCCGGACCTGGTGCTCATGGACGTGAAAATGCCCGTCATGGACGGCATCACCGCCGCTGAAGCCATCGTCAAGGCCCGCATCGCGCCCGTCGTCCTGCTCACGGCGTTCAGCCAGAAGGAACTGGTGGAGCGGGCACGTGAAGCCGGCGCCATGGCCTACGTGGTCAAACCCTTCACCCCTGCGGACCTGATTCCCGCCATCGAGATAGCCCTCTCCCGGCATGAGGAAATCAAGGCGCTGGAAGATGAGGTCACCGACCTCAAGGAACAGTTCGCTACCCGCAAGCTGGTGGAACGCGCCAAGAGCCTGCTCACCACCAAGATGGGGCTGACCGAACCGGAAGCGTTCCGCTGGATCCAGAAGACTTCCATGGACCGCCGCCTCAGCATGCGCGAGGTTGCTGAGACCATCATCAACCAGGTCAACTAAGAACACACCAGCACAACAAGAGTCCCCCGCCGGCACGGTGCCGGCCGGGGCGCATTGCCTGGGGGGCCGCGTGATGGGGTTGG
>NZ_JAXIOO010000073.1:0-3909 GCF_049311065.1 Arthrobacter sp. 7Tela_A1
CCTACGCACTCGGCCTGCTGTTCGGCACTGGCCCCTCGATTTTTAAGGTGGAGCAAAAGCGGAGTGCGTCAGCGCGACTGGCTGACCTGCCTGAGCTCCGTGGTGCTCGGGCCGTTGCCCTCGTCCTCGGTGCTGATCAGGACGTTGCCCTCGCCGATAGCTTCCGGCATGACTTCGGGTTCCAGCCGGGTAGCCAGCGGCTTTTCCTTAATGAACAGGCACAGGATCGTCGCCAGCACGGCCATGGGCACCATGTACAGGAACAGCGGAATCAAGGCGTCGTTGTAGGAAGTGATGATGATCCCCTGGATCGCATCGGGCAGCTCGTGGACCAGTTTGGGGGTCAGGGAGTTCCCGCCGCCCGTGGCTGTGGCAGCGGAGGCAGGGAGGTTCTCGCTGAGCAGGTCGGTCAGCCGGTGGGCAAAAAGGCTGCCGACGACGGCGGAACCCAACGTCGCGCCGATCTGGCGGAAGTAGTTGTTGGCTGCCGTCGCGGTGCCGACCTGGCGCATGGGGAACGAGTTCTGCACGACCAGGACCAGGATCTGCATGTTGAGGCCGAGGCCAAGGCCAAGGATGGCAATGTAGACGCACAGCTGCCAGACAGGTGAGTCTGCCGTGATGGTGCCCATCAGGAAGAGGGACAGCACCATGACCGCGGAACCTGCGATCGGCATCCACTTGTAGCGGCCGGTCTTGGAGACCAGTGACCCGGAGACCACGGAGCTCACCAGCAGGGCGCCCATCATGGGGATCATCAGCATGCCCGCTTCCGTGGCGCTGGCGCCGGTGGCCATCTGCAGGTAGGTGGGCAGGTAGCCGATGGCACCGAACATGGCCACGGAGGTGAGCAGGCCGGAGGCGGTGGAGAGGTTGAAGTTCCGGTCGCGGAAAAGCTCCATCGGGATGATGGGCTCAGCCGTGCGCCGTTCCACCATCACGAAGATCACGGCTGCGAGCACGGTGCCCGCGATCAGCCCGAGGATCAGCGGATCGTTCCAGTCGTAGGTGCTGCCGCCCCAGCTGCTGACCAGGACCAGCCCTGTGGTGGCAAGGGCAATGAACACCATGCCCCAGAGGTCGATCTTCGGCCGCGAGGAAATGGCGCGCGGCTTCAGGAAGAAGAGTGCCCCCAGCAGTGCGAGCACCCCAACAGGGATGTTGAACCAGAATGCCCAGCGCCATCCCGGACCTTCGGTCAGCCAGCCGCCGATCAGCGGACCCACAACGGAGGAGAACGCGAAGACGCCACCCATCCAGCCCATGTACTTTCCACGCTCACGTGCGGGTACGACGTCGGCGATGATGGCCTGGGAAAGGATCATCAGCCCGCCGGCGCCGATGCCCTGGATAACGCGGGCGATAATCAGCCACGTCATGTCCGGGGACAGCGCACCGACAACGGACCCTGCCAGGAAGATCAGGATTGCCGCTACCAGCAGGTACTTGCGTCCCATCAGGTCGCCGAGTTTGCCGTAGATAGGCATCATCACGGTCGAGGCGAGGATGAAAGCTGTGATGACCCAGAGCATCAGGTTGGCGCCGTTGAGCTCGCCGACGATGGTGGGCAGGGCCGTACCCAGGATGGTCTGGTTGAGCGCCGAGAGGAGCATCGCCAGGACCAGGGCCGTGAAGACAAGCACGAGACTGGGTTTTTTCCCTGTGCTTTGTGGAGCTGCACCTGCAGCGGGTCGGGTCATAGGATTTCCTTCAGAACGTCTCTGAGAAGTTCCATGCCCTGATCGAGGGCTTGGAACTGGGCGGTTTGGGTGGGGTTGGACCAGGTTTTCTGCATGACGTGGCGCATGCGGGTGCCGGCGGCGAGGACGATCGTGGAGGCAACGTCGTCGACGTCGTGCCCGCTCCAGCCGGAATCCGCCCCTTGCTCGCTCCAGCGGCGTGATTCCGCCAGCTGGCTGGTTACCGTTTCAAGGACCAGCTGTTCGACCTTGAGGATGTACTGGTAACGCCGGTGCCGCAGGTGCGGGTAGGCCTGGTAAATGCGGCTCCGCAGGTCATTGGAGTCATCTCCGCCCTGGATCGTGCGGAGGACGGAGAGCATGAGCTTGCAGACCTCGTTGAGCAGGTCCCCTTCGATGTCGAAGTCCTCGAGCATCTCTGGGTTGACCGACGGCTCCTGCAGTCCGAGGACCGCGTCTTCCTTGCAGGCAAAGTAGTTGAAGAACGTCCGGGACGATACGCCGGCATCGTCGGCAACCACTTCCACGTTGACGCAGTCCAGCCCGTTTTCGATGGCCCGGCGGGCTGCCGCCGCATGCAGCGCTGCCCAGGTTTCGGCGCGCTTGCGATCGCGGAGGGAAAGTTGTTGACTCACCGAACTACTTTGTCACCCGGTGAAAGTTTTCACAACTGCAAAATTGCAGAAGTGCAAGAAATCACATGCGTCCCGGCTAGGGCTTGAGCATGACCTTGACAGCCTGCCGCTGATCCATGAGGGCGTACGCCCGCGGTGCCTCTTCCAAGGGCAGCACCGAATCGAACACCCGGCCCGGATGGATCGTGCCGGCAAGGACGTCTTCCAGGAGTTCCGGGAGGTAGGTCCGGACCGGAGCCATTCCACCTCCAACGGTGATGTTCTTGGCGAAAAGCAGGCCGATGGGCAGTTCGGCGCCGCCCGCGGGAACGCCCACAAACCCAACCCGCCCGCCGGGCCGGGTGCAGCGAAGCGCCTGGTCCATGGACTCGGCCGTGCCGACGCATTCCAGGACGGCACCGGCCAGGACTCCGCCGAGCAGGTCCTTGACCCGGCCTGCCCCGTCCTTGCCGCGTTCGGCCACGATGTCGGTGGCACCGAATTCCCGGGCGAGCGCCGCCCGGTCCTCATGGCGGGACATGGCAATGATGCGCTCGGCACCGAGCCGGCTGGCGGCAAGGACGGCGCAGAGCCCAACAGCGCCGTCCCCCACGACAACCACCGTGGAGCCCGGACCAACTCCGGCGCTTACTGCCGCGTGATGCCCCGTCCCCATCACGTCCGAAAGCGTCAGCAGGTCTGCCAGCAGTTCGTCATCGGGATCCTTGACGCCCGGAACCTTGACCAGAGTGGCCTCAGCATTCGGCACCCGCACCGCCTCCCCCTGGGCACCCTGCACGAAGTGGCCGTGCTCGTCCTTGCTGCCCCAGCTGACCAGATGCTCGCACGCCACTGTGACGCCGTCGCGGCAGGCAGGGCAGTGGCCGCAGTTGCCGGTGAACGGCGCAATAACGAAATCGCCGACGGCCAGGGAGGAGACTCCGGCTCCAACGCTTTCCACCACACCGATGAACTCGTGGCCAATCGCGCGGGGCTCACCCGTCTCACGCACACCCCGGTACGGCCACAGATCGGACCCGCAGACGCACGCGGCACTGACCTGGACCACGGCGTCGGAATCAAGCTCGACCCGGGGATAGTCCCGGTCCTCGACACGGATATCGCCGGGGCCGTGGATGATGGTGGCGCGCATGGGGAGCCTTCCTCTGTTGGTGCCTGTACGTCGCCTACCAGCCTAGCCGGGAAAGGGAAAGCCAGGAGCATGGGTAGTTCTCCCCATGTCCGGATCCGGGAATCCGCACTAGCGTGGCTTTTGAGCTTGAAAACCGGGACGCCGCAGCGCTTCTCTTTGAGGATCCGTCAGAAGCGGCACAAACATTAACAGGTGGAAAATGCTTAGGCACTGTAAAGAAGCGCCCGTCCGGACGGTTCCGCGCGCGCGGATTCCCAGGACACTCTGCCGTCGCAACTGGAGCCGGGCCCGCCCCTGCACCACGAAGGCCTGAGGCACTACTCTCGACACTTTTCCTTCCCACCGGCACAATGCCGCAGATGAGAAGGCCAGACCCGCGATCACTCTGCGTCATTGCCGCAGGGATCGTGTTGGCAGCAGGATCAGCGGTCCCCCCACCGCC
>NZ_JAXIOO010000074.1:0-2883 GCF_049311065.1 Arthrobacter sp. 7Tela_A1
CAGCCTCAACGCCTTCGACCAGGTCGGAGCCCCCACCACCTGGGTCCTCTCCAACCACGACGTCGTCCGCCACGTCTCCCGCTTCGGCCTCCAATCCCACGACCTGCGCAGCGGAGACGGGATCGGCCCCGAAGACGCGCAGCCGGACCACGTCCTGGGCCTGGCACGTGCGCGTGCGGCCACCCTCCTGATGCTCGCCCTGCCCGGCGGGGTTTACCTCTACCAGGGCGAAGAACTCGGCCTGCCGGACCACACCATGATCCCCCACACGTTCCGTCAGGACCCCACGTTCCACCGCACTGACGGAGAGCGCGTTGGCCGCGACGGTTCCCGCGTTCCCCTGCCCTGGCGGGCCGACGAGCCGTCCTACGGTTTCAGCAGCCACGGCAAGAGCTGGCTGCCCCAGCTTGGGCTGTGGGGTACACATGCCCGGGATATTCAGCAGAGGAATCCGGATTCGACGCTGCGCATGTACCAGGATGCGCTGCGGCTGCGGCGTGAACTCGATCTCGGGCACGGGTCCCTCGCCTGGCTGCCGGAGTACAACCAGGGCGGCGTCGTGGCCTTCGCCAACGGGAGCGTTCTGGCAGCAATGAACCTGGGCAGCGAGCCGGTGGAGCTTCCCGGGTTTGAGATCCTGCAGGAGAGTTCCCCGGGCGCCATGGAACACACGCGGCTGCGCCCCAACCGGACGGTGTGGATGAGCATTCCGTAGCAGTTGCCTGTCACTGGCCGGCCAAGGTTTCTTGCCCCCTTGGCCGGCCAGCGGCACCTAGGATTCTGAAATGGCTTTCCCAGGGTTCAGGATGCCTGCCGGGTCAAACACTGCTTTGATCCGGCGCTGCAGTTCCAGCACCTCGGACTGCTGTTCCTGCGGCAGCCAGCGCAGCTTGAACTGGCCAACCCCGTGCTCACCCGTGATCGTTCCGCCCATCCGCAAAGCGACGGTGATCGATTCGTCGAGGGCAGCATTCAGCCGCGCTGTTCCTGCCGCACCCTCCGCGGCGTCGATCCAGAAGGTCGGATGCAGGTTGCCGTCTCCGGCATGCGCGACGACCTTCAGCCGGACGTCGTGGTCGGCTGCCATCCGTTCCAGCTCAGCAACGTAATGGACCAGCTGGGACCGGGGTACGGCGATGTCTTCGCCCACACGGATCTGATGTTCGACGTCGTCCCCCCGGCTGTGCCGGCGCAGCTCCACCAGGCGTTCAGCTTCTGCCGAGCCTTCGGAGCTGACGGTTCCGCCAAGCTCGGACAGGACCGCGCGGACGGCGGCTGCCTCTGCCTCAGCGCCAAAGCCGTCCGTCTGGATCAGGAGCAGCGCTCCGCCGCGGGTCCGCAGGTCCGAGCCGTGGGCGCCGTCGAGCGCCTCCATCGTCGCGCCGTCGAGCAGCTCCATGATGGCGGGCTGCACCCGGGCTGCCCCGACAGCGAGGACCCCCGCGGCGGCCGTGCGGAAGTCGGGGAAAAACGCCGCGACGGTGCGAACATCGGCCGGCAGGTAGCGCAGCCGCACGGTGATACCGACGACGACGCCGAGTGTCCCCTCGGAGCCGGTAAACAGGCCGGTGAGGTCATAGCCGGCAACGCCTTTGAAGGTCTGGTGTCCGGTGTGGATCAACGTACCGTCCGACAGCACCACGTCCAGGGCCAGCACGGAATCGCGCGTCACGCCGTACTTCGCGCAGCGCAGTCCACCGGCGTTGGTAGCGACATTGCCGCCGAGCGTGGAGACCCTGTAACTCGCCGGATCGGGGGCATACATCAGCCCAAACGGCTTTGCTGCTTCATTGAGGTCTGCATTGATGACGCCGGGCTCCACGACCGCGAGTTCGTCGCCCGGCCGGATGTCGAGGATCCGGTTCATTTTCTCGAGGCTGAGGATGATGCAGTTACGTGTGGCGTGGGCTCCGCCAGACACGCCGGTGCCGGCACCGCGGGGCACAACCGCTGTGTTGCTCCCTGAGGCCCAGCGGAGGACTCTCTGCACGTCAGCCACGGATTCCGGCCACACGACAGCCAGTGGTTCTATCAGCTCCTGGACCGGCCCTTGGTCACGGGAATACTGACTCAGGACGGCGGTATCAGTGGCGAACGCCACCCCTGGAATTGAGCGTTCGAGGTCATGCAGGACTTCCGTGGTCATAGCCAAAGGCTACCCGGCGCCCATGAACCGGGAGTAACGTTGCAGCGCTTTACGCCATTGTCCGGCCAGCCGGTCGCGGATCTCCGCGCCGTCGAGGAGCCGTCCGAACCCCGTGTGGACGAGTGCTACCGACGTCCCGGTGCCAGTAACGGCAGGTTCGAACCGCACCTCGACGGTGGTGGGCACGGACGCACCGTGCCCCAGGAACCACTCCAGGACCAGCAACTCGCCGGCACGCACTTCGCGGACCGTAGCCCACAGTGCCTTTTCCTCGTCCACGCTGGTTTCCGTCAGCGAGCCCCCTTCAAACTCGGGATGCATGCCCTCGCCAAAGGTACTGAAGTCCTCCGGCCACCAGAGGTGGGGATACTCGTGGAAACCGCTGAACGCTTCGTCCGTTTCACGGGGAACGACACAGGACTCTTCGATGTCAGGGACCTGTTGCGCCGCCCGTTCCGGCTCAGGTTCCGGCGCATGGGAGAAGAGGGAAGAAGTCATGGTTCCAGCCTACGGAATATCTCCGGTGCCATCCTGCAGGTGTGCCCAGGCGGGGGCTGCTCTCGACCCCTTCCGCTGCCGGCAGCCCCGGGTTCCAATCCGTTAAACAGGTCGGGGGGCCCCCCCCCAGGGCGGGGCCCGCGCCCGCCCCCCCCCCCAAGCCCGGAACCCCGCCAGGGGGTTCTCATGGTTGTCCGGCGGTGACCTACTCTCCCACACCCTCCCAGGTGCAGTACCAT
>NZ_JAXIOO010000075.1:0-2510 GCF_049311065.1 Arthrobacter sp. 7Tela_A1
GCTGTCGTGCGCCGGCCACACTGCCGTATCTCCCCTGTCCCGGTGCGTTTACGGTGCCGGGACAGGGGCTAGGCGCAGCAGGCCGATCGTTCTGGCTTCGCCTGCTGCAGGCGAGGTGCGCTTACTCCAGGCGGCGCCGTCGTCGGGATCCCAAAACCATGAGCGTGCCCGCCAGCAGGATTCCCCCGCCCATCAGGGCCAGCTCCTGGCTCACGGCGTTGGCTCCGGTCCTCGGGAGGGTTGCCTGTCCCCACGCGGTCTCGGTCTCGGTCGGGGTAGGCGTGTGGACGGGTGTGTGGGTGTAGGTGTTGACCGCTTCGAGAGTGGTGTTCTGTCCGCCAGTCACGACCACAGGGTCCGGAAGGTCGACGCTGACAACAGCCTCGGTATTCTGCCCGGATTCCTCCTCGCGGATGAAGCAAGTGGTACCGGCAGGAATCTGGTCGTAACTCCTCGTGACTATCTCGGTGTTGCGGGCGGGAATAACGATGGAATCTGCCACCTCCCCGTCGCAGACCACGGACAGTACAACCTGGTCCTGGAACCCGGCTCCGTCGCCTGCGAAGTGCTTGACTACCGAAAGCTGTCCGTAGATGAACTGCACATCGTTGACCAGTTCGGCCACAGCGGTTTGCCCCGTCACGATGTCCACCGTCGCAGATTCACCGGCGACCACATTGACGATCTCGTTGGAGCCTGAGCTCACCTCGCTGACCGTGCAGGATGTCCCGTCGGCGATCTCCTCAAAGGTCTGAACATACGTACCCGCTGGAGTTCCTCCCGCGATGATGAAGGATTCGTTCAGCTCGGCACCACAGTCCACGCTAACGACGATGTCGCTCTGGTTGCCTGCGCCCGCGCCGGTGATTGCCTTGGAGACAACCAGAGTGCCCGGATCCACCTCGGTATGGACGAAGGTTGCAAAGTCTGTCGCATTGGCCTGTGACGTGGACGCCAGGATCAGCGGTTGCGCATCGGCGGGGTTCCCGGCTCCCAAATACACGCTGCCCGTTTCCAGTGTCACGCTGGCTGCCGCAGACAACGAGCCATCCGCAGCGACCCCGCTGTTGTTCTGTATCCAAAGGGACGTGCCCGGTTCGACGGCAGACCCGCTTGCGATCTCCTGCCCGCCCACAGCATCACTGTGCAGGGTGCTTCCTTCCGGGGCGCTTACGGTAATGGGGCCAACGTTCTGTCCGTTCACCGTAAAGGGACCAGCCCTTGAGCCGAGGAACGCCGAAGCTGTCTCCGGCGTGATCTCGATTCCCGGAACGCCCGGCGTTACGGCTGGGCCGTTGGTTTGTGCGTCCAGCACGATTGCCGCAGCAGCAGCTCGGATTTCTTCCTCCGAAGTATCCAGCACGAAGCCGTCCGTAAAGTACCAAATAGCGGCCTGCACGGCCGCGGCCTGCTGATCCTCGTTCAACCCGGCGGGCAGCCCGGTATTGGGATAGTAGTTGTTCAGGACATAAGTCACGTATCCGATATTCGGAACGTTCGATTCCTCCCATGAGTCCAGTACATAGTCGACGCCTGCCTCCGTATCCAGGTACACGTTGATGCAGTACATCAGGGCCACCTGCTCCGGGTCGTCAACGCTGGCAGTCTGGACGATGCCGGCATAGGTGTCCATGTTGACGTAGTCTGCCGGATTCTCGGCAGGGTACTCAGCAAGAGGATTTGGAACAGTGACCTCGCCAGGGTGGAGTCCCTGAACCACCTGTCCTGGGCCGAATCCGGTGACTACAACTGCCGGCAGGGGCTCAAGTGCCACCGCGCTCAGCGGTGCTGCCAGGACCATTCCCGCGGTCAACACCGCGAGCAACGAACCCTTCCTGTGAAGCCCCCGTTTGTCCTTGGCCCGTCTGGAATGGCCCCTGACACGCGCGAGTAATGGAGACTGCTTCATGGACATCGGCTCCTCTGTTAGTTCTAATCCGTAGGAGAGACCTGCGGCCTTATCGGATAAAGTCCGCCCTCCTGCCGATGCGCGAGACTACGGGCAGGTACCCGTTTGCGACAGAGAAGAATTACGCGTTTTAACCACATCCGCGTTACGTATATGGGCCTTAGGGACCGAACTGGCTGCCTGTGAAGCAGGTGAATCGCTGGGAATCGCCTGGAATTACGCGGGATCCACTTGTCAGGGGATGGGCGCCGGATCCCGGCGCAGACGGTTCAAGCCGGTGCAATGCACCAGATGGTGGAAGGGATAGCCGGAAGTGCGCAGGTGTGCGTTGGGAACGTGTGCCCGTCAGCAGACGCCGGCCTCGGTGCTCACGCCCGTGCCCAATGCGGCACCACAGGCACGACGCCGGGGGGCTTGGGAGGAAATGATGCGGCGCAGGGTGTTCGGGCACCGGGTTTCCCACCCGTCGTTATAGGTGTTCCCCCGTGAGGTCACACCGGCCACGGGAGCAACGGAGCGTGGGAACAGCGGCCCCGCATGCGGACCTGCATGGCTCCGGTATGCCGTTGCCGGCCCTGGCGGTGCACGGTGATTTTGCGCA
>NZ_JAXIOO010000076.1:0-2400 GCF_049311065.1 Arthrobacter sp. 7Tela_A1
GCACCAGCCCACCCCCGCTCCGCCCCGAGCGTAAAGGCGGCGCGGGCCGTCGCGGGCCGGTGGGCGGGTCGATATATTCGGGACCATGACTACACCCACTCCCCCGGTTGCCAAAAAAGTCCCCGTCGAACGCACCCACCACGGTCAGACGTTCACTGACGACTATGAATGGCTGCGGGAGAAGGAGAGCCCGGAGGTCATCGAGCACCTCAAGGCGGAGAACGCCTACACCGAGGCCGTCACTGCGGACCAGGAGCCGCTCCGCCAGCAGATCTTCGACGAGATCAAGGCCCGCACCGTGGAGACCGATCTCTCCGTACCGGCACGCAAGCGCGGCTGGTGGTACTACACGCGGACCGAGGAAGGCCAGCAGTACGCCATCCACTGCCGCACCGCGGCACAGGACACCGGTGACCTGCACGCAGACTGGACTCCACCCGTCGTCGAACCCGGGGTTCCTGTTCCGGGCGAGCAGATCCTCATCGACGGCAACGCCGAAGCAGAGGGCAAGCCGTTCTTCTCCCTCGGCGGCCTGGCTGTCACGGAGGACGGCAACCTGCTGGCCTACTGCGAGGACAACGCCGGGGATGAGCGGTTCACGCTGCGGATCAAGGACCTGCGCACCGGCGAACTGCTGCCCGACGTCGTGTCCAATGTCTTCTACTCGCTCGCCTTCTCCCCCGACGGAACCCGGGTGTTCTACACCGTCGTCGACGATTCCTGGCGCCCGTACCAGATCAAGGCACACACCCTGGGCACGGAGGTCAGCGAGGACACCGTGATTTACCAGGAGGACGACGTCGCCATGTGGACGGGGTTCGACCTCTCGGCGGACCGGAAGCAGCTCCTGATCGGCATCAGCTGCTCCGAGTACAGCGAGTACCGGGTCCTTGATTTCGATGACGCCGGTGACACCGTGCGAACCCTGATTCCGCGGAGCGAACGCATCCTGTACGAAGCCGAGCCGTTCACGCGTGACGGCGAACGCCAGTACCTCATCACACACAACCGAAACGCACTGAACTCCATGCTGTCCCTGGTCTCCGGCCCGGAGTTCTCCAAGCCCCTGGATGAACAGGTTTGGCACACCGTGGTGCCGCACGACGACGCGGTGCGGGTCAACGGCGCCTCCGTCACCTCCACGCACGTGCTGGTCTCAGTCCGGAAGGACACCACGGAGCGGGTGCAGATCCTGCCCCTGGCCGGGATCGGCACTCCGGAGCAGGCCGAACCGAGCGAGCCGTCCTTCGACGAGGAGCTCTACACTGCCGGGCTCACCAACGCCGAGTACGATTCCCCGGTCGTCCGGATCAGCTACACGTCCTACCTGACCCCGCCGCGCGTCTACGACTACGTCCTGGCGACCGGCGACCTGGAGCTGCGCAAGGAAACCCCTGTCCGCGGCGGCTACGATCCGGCCAACTACACCGCGGAGCGGGAATGGGCGACGGCGCCGGACGGCACCCAGGTGCCGCTCTCGATCCTGCGCCGCCGCGAGGTGGAGCGGAACGGGTCCAACCCGGCCCTGGTCTACGCCTACGGCAGCTACGAGATCTCCATGGACCCGGGCTTCAACATCGCCCGGCTCTCCCTGCTGGACCGGGGCGTGGTGTTCGTCGTCGCGCATATCCGCGGCGGCGGCGAGATGGGCCGGTCCTGGTATGACCAGGGCAAGAAGCTGAACAAGAAGAACACGTTCACCGACTTCGTGGCCGCTACGGACCACGTGGCTTCGACCGGCTGGGCCGATCCGGAACGGATCGCAGCCATGGGCGGATCGGCCGGCGGACTCCTGATGGGCGCCATCGCGAACCTGGCCCCGGAGAAGTACACGGCGATCGTGGCGCAGGTTCCGTTCGTGGATGCCCTGACCACCATTCTTGACCCGGAGCTCCCGCTCTCGGCCCTGGAATGGGAAGAGTGGGGCAACCCGATCACCGATCCTGAGGTTTACCAGTACATGAGCGAGTACAGCCCGTATGAGAATGTCCGGGCCGTGGACTACCCGCGGATCGCCGCCGTCACCAGCTTCAACGACACGCGTGTGCTGTATGTTGAGCCCGCCAAGTGGGTCGCCAAGCTGCGCGAAACCACCACCGGATCCGAGCCAATCGTGATGAAAATCGAGATGGACGGCGGCCACGGCGGCGCATCCGGCCGTTACGAAGCCTGGAAGGACCGCGCCTGGGATTACGCGTTTGTGCTCGCGGCCCTCGGCGCCCGGGACCTTCTGCCCGGCGTGGATTCCCCGGTTCCGGCGCAGTACAGCAAGTAAAGCATCGGACGACGGCGGCGGGGGCCAGGGTGCGCAACGGCACCCTGCCCCGCTCCCAGGACCGGCGCGCGGGGGTTAGTCCAGGCCGCCGGCTTCCGGGGACTCCGGGCGCGGAATGGGGCGGG
>NZ_JAXIOO010000077.1:0-2379 GCF_049311065.1 Arthrobacter sp. 7Tela_A1
TCCTACAGGTGGTCCGGATGGAAACCCGTCCGGACCACTCGTCGCCTGCGGCTGGTTGGTACCGCTACTTGCTGATCTTGGACTCGATGTTGGAGACCATGGCCGGCCATGCCGTGGCCGGGTCTGCTTCACCCTTGATGAGGGCAAGCTGCGTGCCGCCCCAGTCAGCCCAGACGGCTTCCATTTCCGGGATCGCCGGCATCGGAACACCCTTGGCGCCGATTTCGCCAAACGCAGCCACGATCGGGTCTTCGGCAGCCTTGTCGAAGGAAGCCGTCAGGGCCGGCGGGCGTCCGCCTGCATCGAACATGGAATCCTGGACGGCCTCGGTGGTGAGGTAGTTCAGGACGAACTCGTTGGCGGCCAAGGCGTTCTGGCTCTTTGCGCTGATGAAGAAGCCGTTGACGCCGACGAACGGCTGCGCGGGGGAATCTCCGGCAGTCGGGAGCGGGTCGACGGCGAGGTTGATGCCGGCGGCTACGGCGTCAGGGACGTTCCACGGGCCGGTCAGCAGGTACGGGGATGCTCCGGCGTTGAACTTTTCCTTGGCGATATCCGGTGTGATGCTGGAGTTGAAGATGCGTTCGCCGGAATCGCCCCAGGCCACAAGTTTCTCGGCGAATTCGACGCCGCCGGGGTTGCCCAGTTCCAGCTTCGAAGCGTCGTAGCTGCCGGTCTCGTCGGTGCCGAAGACGGGCACACCCATGGAGGTCTGCAGCGGGTACAGGTGGTAGGGATCGCCCTGCTTGGGGTCCATCTGCACCAGGAAGGGGAACTCGGCCTTGCCCTCGGCCACGGCTGCCTTGCCGTTGGCTATGACCTCGTCCATGGTGGCGGCAGCCTCCGGGACCAGGTCCGTGTTGCGCAGCAGGCCGATGTTCTCGATCGAGTACGGCACGCCGTAGGTGTTGCCCTCATAGGTCATGGCCTTGATGGCGCTTTCCTGGAACTCGCCGGCCTTGTTACCGAGCTCGATCGGAGCAACGACGCCGTTCTGGACGAACTTGCCCAGCCAGTCGTGCGGGCCGACGATCAGGTCCGGGCCCTTGCCGGTGGGTACCTGCGTGATGAAGTCATCCGAAACCTGCTGGAAGTCCTTGGTGACGAGCTTGACCTCGATACCGGTATCTTCCTTGAACTTCTCGGTGACGTCAGTCAGGGCGGGAGAACGCTCCGCATCCACCCACATCGTGAGGGTCGTGGCGCCGCTGGAGGCCAGATCGCTGGATTCGGCGTTTTCGCCGGCGTCCGATCCGCCGCAGGCGCTGAGGACCAGTGCCGCGGTGACCGACACGGCACCGAGAGTAAAGGTACGCCGGCCAAACGCCGTCGTACCCGTTGTGCGCACCTTCATTGGTGTACCTCTTCTGTGTTTTAGGTCTGTAGTGAAGGCCCTCCGCGGGCCGGGTGACGCCGCCGGTCCGGAAGCCGGGCGGTGGCATGGGTGCAAGTGTAAGCGCGTGCACAGTGTGCGTCCAGTCACACCCTTGGGAACGCCACATCGACGGGGTCCACCCGACGCTCACCCACCAAAAGTCCCTAAGATTCCACGACCTGCCGGAGAGCAACACGTCGCGAAGACTTTGTGGAAGCGTTTGCATTACCCGGGGTACCGTCGCCTAGGATTCAAGGCATGCTTAGCTCCATCGCTGCCCCCGCAGGCCTCCTTCCGGGAGCCTCCCTTGTTCCCGTGCATGAGGCCTCCGCCGAACGCGACCGCCAATGGTGGCGCTCCTCGGTCATCTACCAGATCTACCCCCGCTCCTTCCGCGACCTCAACGGAGACGGCATCGGCGACCTGCCCGGCATCACCGCCGAAATCCCCACCCTCGCCGAACTCGACATCGACGCGATCTGGCTCTCCCCCTTCTACGTCTCCCCCCAAAAAGACGCCGGCTACGACGTCGCCGACTACTGCGCCGTCGACCCCCTCTTCGGCACCCTGGACGACTTCGACAACCTCACCGCCACCGCCAAAAAACACGGCATCCGCGTCATCGTGGACCTCGTCCCCAACCACTGCTCCGATCAGCACACCCTCTTCCAGGCAGCCCTCGCCGCCCCCGAAAACTCCCCGGCCCGCGACATGTTCATCTTCCGCGACGGCACCGGCGAACACGGCGAAAACCCGCCGAACAACTGGCAGTCCCACTTCGGCGGACCCGCCTGGACCCGCACCACCAACCCCGACGGCACCCCCGGACAGTGGTACCTGCACCTCTTCGACTCCACCCAGCCCGACTTCAACTGGGACAACCCCGCCGTCCACGACGAATTCGAACGCATCCTGCGCTTCTGGCTCGACCGCGGCGTCGGCGGCTTCCGCGTCGACGTCGCCCACGCCCTGATCAAGAAAACCGGGCTCCCCGACTGGGGCGG
>NZ_JAXIOO010000078.1:0-2331 GCF_049311065.1 Arthrobacter sp. 7Tela_A1
CTCGCGGAGAACCTGGGCATCACCAAGTCAGCGATCTACCACCATGTTCCGTCCAAGGGCGACCTGCTGCGGGGGGGGGGGGGCGCCCCCCCCCCGCGCCGGCGGGGGGGGGGGGGGGGGGGGCCGCCCGGCCCGGTCCCGGCAGAAGATGCTCCCGCAGAGGCAGAAGCCATCCGCCTGGAGCTCACCGCGTTGGCCGCAGAGGTTCCTGCGCCGTCCCGGGACGAAGTCCGGGCAGCCTACGCTGCCGCCGGGTTAAGCCCGGATGTCGTCGAAGTTTCGCAGGACTCCACTCCCACGGGACTGGCTGTTGATTCGATTGTTTCCGCCGCAGCGCTGGGGGAGGACTGCGTGCTGGCAGAGATCCGAAGCGGCACCGCCACAGTGACCGTGGTGCCTGCGCTGGCCAACGGTGCCTGCCTGCTTGGAGATGACCGCTGAGACCGTGGCCGGGCCGGGCCGCGGCCGCGGCCAGGCGTCGCAGCAATCACGCTTCCGCAGTCCGCTTCCCGTCAAATGGCACATAGTGGCGTCGACACACTAGCCTGAGAGCATGGCGGAATTTATCTACACGATGACCAAGGCCCGAAAGGCCGTTGGCGACAAAGTTATCCTCGACGACGTAAGCATGTCCTTCTACCCCGGCGCCAAGATCGGCGTGGTGGGGCCTAACGGTGCGGGTAAGTCCACCATCCTCAAGATCATGGCGGGGCTGGACACTCCCTCCAATGGTGAGGCGCGGCTCAGCCCGGGCTACACCGTCGGCATCCTGCTGCAGGAGCCGCCCCTGAATGAAGAGAAGACCGTCCTGGGCAACGTCCAGGAAGGCGTTGGCGAGATCTACGCGAAGATCCAGCGTTTCAACGAGATCTCCGAGGAGATGGCGCAGCCTGACGCTGACTTCGATTCACTGCTCGAAGAAATGGGCAAGCTGCAGGAAGCAATTGATGCAGCTGACGCCTGGGACATCGATTCCCAGCTGGAGCAGGCCATGGACGCCCTCCGGTGCCCGCCGGCAGACGCCGACGTCACTGTCCTCTCCGGTGGTGAACGGCGCCGGGTAGCCCTGTGCAAGCTCCTGCTGCAGAAGCCGGACCTGCTGCTGCTCGATGAGCCCACCAACCACCTCGACGCCGAAAGCGTCCTGTGGCTCGAGCAGCACCTCTCCTCGTACCACGGCGCAGTACTCGCCGTGACCCACGACCGTTACTTCCTGGACCACGTGGCGGAATGGATTGCCGAAGTGGACCGCGGACACCTCTACCCCTATGAGGGCAACTACTCCACCTATCTGGAGAAGAAGCGCGCGCGCCTGGAGGTCCAGGGCAAGAAGGACCAGAAGCTGGCCAAGCGCCTTGCGGACGAACTCGACTGGGTCCGTTCAAACGCCAAGGGCCGCCAGACCAAGTCCAAGGCGCGTCTGGCACGCTACGAGGAAATGGCAGCGGAAGCCGAGCGCACACGCAAGCTTGACTTCGAAGAAATCCAGATTCCCGCCGGCCCCCGGCTGGGCTCCCTGGTCCTGGAAGGGAAGAACCTGGAGAAGGGCTTCGACGGCCGCAAGCTGATCGAAGGATTGTCCTTCTCCCTGCCGCGCAACGGCATTGTCGGTGTGATTGGGCCCAACGGCGTCGGCAAGTCGACCCTTTTCAAGACCATCGTTGGCTTGGAGCCCCTCGACGGCGGTGAACTGAAGATCGGTGAATCGGTCAAGATCTCCTACGTGGACCAGTCCCGCGGTGGCATCGATCCGAATAAAACCCTCTGGGAAGTTGTGTCCGACGGCCACGACTTCATTCAGGTCGGACAGGTCGAGATGCCTTCCCGCGCCTATGTCTCGGCGTTTGGCTTCAAGGGTCCGGACCAGCAGAAGAAGGCGGGTGTGCTCTCCGGCGGTGAGCGTAACCGGCTCAATCTCGCCATGACGCTGAAGCAGGGCGGAAACCTGCTGCTGCTCGATGAGCCCACCAACGACCTCGATGTCGAGACGCTGTCCAGCCTCGAGAACGCGCTGCTTGAGTTCCCGGGCTGCGCCGTCGTCGTCTCCCACGACCGCTGGTTCCTCGACCGTGTGGCCACTCACATCCTTGCGTGGGAAGGCACCGATGAAAACCCGGCGAACTGGTACTGGTTCGAAGGCAACTTCGAATCCTACGAGCAGAACAAGATCGAGCGCCTCGGCGCCGACGCGGCCAAGCCGCACCGTGTGACCCACCGGCGCCTGACCCGCGACTAGGTCAAGCGGAAACTGCCTGACACGCCAAAGCGCCCCGGCGACCCGCAGGGCGCGTTTGGGGTCGCCCGGGATTATTGGGGGGGGGGGTTGTGCGG
>NZ_JAXIOO010000079.1:0-1719 GCF_049311065.1 Arthrobacter sp. 7Tela_A1
GCCGCCCCCCCCCCCCGCCGGCGGGGGGGGGGGGGGGGTGGGGGGGGGGCGGCCACCCCGCCCCGCCCCCAAAACTCCGCTCCACACATTTTTACGGAAGAGGTGACATATGGAAGGTTTCCTCGAGCTCTTTGGCGAATACGACGTCATCGGGGCCTTCTGGGTCAACATCCAACTCACATTCTGGGCAGCACTCTGGTCCCTGGTGCTTGGCACCATCCTGGCCGTGATGCGCATTTCGCCGATCGCCAGCCTTCGCTGGTTCGGCGCTGCCTACGTGAATATCTTCAGGAACACGCCGCTGACCATCATCATGGTCTTCGGCACGCTTGCCCTTTGGTCCCAGCTGCAGGTCAACCTCTCCGGCGATTTTCAACTCAACTTCTTCCGGCTGGCGGTGCTCTCGCTCTCCGTCTACCACGCTGCGTTTGTCTGCGAAGCCATCCGGAGCGGCGTGAATACCGTCCCGCTGGGACAGGCTGAAGCCGCCCGTTCCATCGGGCTGTCCTTCCTGCCTGCCGCCTGGCTGGTCATCCTGCCCCAGGCATTCCGCGGTGCCGTTGCTCCGCTGGGCAACGTCCTGATCGCCCTGGCCAAGAACACCACCGTCGCTGCCGTGGCCTCGGTGGCTGAAGCCTCCGGCCTGATGAAGACCATGATCGAGTTCCGGCCCGACCTCATGACGCAGATCTTCCTGACCTTCGCGCTGGGCTTCGTGCTCATCGTGATCCCGATTGGCCTGCTGACTACCTGGGCCTCGAAGAAACTGGCGGTGGCACGATGAGCCAGAGCGTTCTTTTTGATGCACCCGGGCCCCGGGCGCGCCGCCGAATCATGATCGGCAACATCCTCGGCGTGCTGTTCATCCTCGCCCTGCTTGCGCTGGTCGTGAAGGGCCTCGCGGACAAGGGCCAGTTCGAGGCCGCCAAGTGGACACCGTTCCTGGAAGCCGACACCTGGCAGTACAACATGCTCCCGGGTCTGCTGGCTACGCTCCAGGCAGCCGGCGTTGCGATCGTCACGTCCATCGCGTTCGGCCTCATCTTTGGCCTGGGACGCCTGTCTTCGATCAAGGCCATCAGCTGGGTCGCGGGCCTGATCGTGGAGTTCTTCCGCGCCGTGCCGGTACTGCTGATGATGATTTTCTTCTATCAGTTCCTTTCGAAGTCCACGCCCGTCCCGCCGGCGGATGTTCCATTCGTCGCCGTCGTCCTGGCCCTGACCCTGTACAACGGCTCCGTGATTGCCGAGCTCGTGCGCTCCGGGGTCTTCGGACTGCCGAAGGGACAGCGTGAGGCGGGTCTGGCGATAGGCCTGACCCGAAGCCAGTCCCTTCGCGTCATCGAGGTTCCGCAGGCACTGGTAGCCATGCTGCCGGCACTGCTGAGCCAGTTTGTCGTCATCCTGAAGGACTCGGCCCTTGGTGCCTTCATCGGCTACAGCGAACTGCTGGTCTTCGCCCGGCGGCTTGCGGCGGGCGACGGTAACATCCTGCCCGCCCTGCTGGTCACGGCGGCGATCTTCATCATCCTGAACATGATCCTGACCTTCGCCGCCCAGCGACTCTCCCGCCGCCTCGGTGCACGGGCAGGGAAGCTGCTGCGGACAGAGGATGCCGTAGAACCCGAAGGGGTTCCCGCGCCGACGCGCTAGCCTCCGCTCCATCGAGATATCCGAAAAATCCCCTTTTGAGCGTGGTAAGGGCGTTTTGTGGGGTCT
>NZ_JAXIOO010000080.1:0-1447 GCF_049311065.1 Arthrobacter sp. 7Tela_A1
GGGGAATGGGGCGGGGCCGGAGACCCGGATCCCGTCTCATGATGGGTTTGGGGAGCGGGTCCGGCTCCGGCTGTGCAGCACGTTCCTTGGTTCCTTTGCCGCGCGGCCTGTGTCCCGGCCGGAACAGCCCCACGACGACGAACGCCAGGGTCAGCGCAATGACGCCCAGGACAATGAGGTCGAGGTTGTCCCGGACAAAGGGAACCCTGTCACCCAGCAGATAGCCGAGCAGCGTCACACTCAGGGCCCAGACCGCCGCTCCGATGGCGTTGTAGGCAATGAACGTGGGGTAATGCATCCGGCCCACCCCGGCCACCACGGGCGTGAAGGTCCGGACGACGGGCACGAACCTGGCCAGGACCACCGCCTTGCCGCCGTGTTTGGCAAAGAACTTCTCGGCGCGGGTAACGTTTTCCCGGCTGAAGAATCGGGATTCGGGCCGGTTGAAAACCACCGGCCCTGCCTTGCGGCCAATGTAATAGCCCAGTTGATCCCCGGCGAAGGCGCTCAGGGCAATCAGCAGGATCAGCAGCCAGACGTTCATCTGGATAGCACCCGTAGCCACCAGCAGTCCGGCGGTGAAGAGCAGGGAATCGCCGGGCAGGAAGAACCCAATCAGCAGGCCGGTCTCCACAAAGACGATGCCGCAGATTAACAGCACCACCCAGGGGCCGATCGCCGGGTCCGACAGGAACACCTGCGGATCGAGCCAGTCCGGCAGAAGCGAGGACATAACAGGCTGCAGCGCTCCCGGCGCTGCCATGGCAAGGATCACTTTCACAGGGTAAGCCACGGGCCACAAGAGAGTCTGGGAACGCCGTCACGGATGCTCTTCGACTTGACAGTGACAGCGCTCACAGGATTACCTAATGAACATTCGGTAATGAAAAGTGAGGGATCCCATTGGCTGACTCTGTCACCGCCGCTGCACGCGAAACGCGCCCGGCACACCCCATCCTGGAACAGGACGCTACGTCCGAATGGCTGGGAATCGACGTCGTCTCCCTGGGCGACGGCACGGCTGTGACCACCATGGAACTGCGTCCCGAGATGCTCAACGGCTTCGCGATCGCCCACGGCGGCATGGTTTTCGCCTTCGCAGACACCGCCTTTGCCCTGGCCTGCAACCCCTCCGGCGCGGACTCGCTGGCTGACATGGACACCATCACCGTGGCTGCCGGAGCCGACATCAACTTCATCTCCTCAGCCCGCGCCGGCGACAAGCTCCGGGCAGAAGCCAGCCGCCGCGCAGCGTCAGGCCGCAGCGGCGTTTATGACATTGAAGTCACCGCCGAATCACCGGACGGCTCCACCCGGGTCATCGCTGAATTCAGGGGACGCTCACGTACCATTCCGAATCCCGCCCGGCGGAACTGATGCCGGTCCGTCGGTCCGCACTGTCACCCCTTCAGCTGTCCCCGTCATCCCCGCAGAGTTACACCCCCAC
>NZ_JAXIOO010000081.1:0-1415 GCF_049311065.1 Arthrobacter sp. 7Tela_A1
CGGTTGGCCGGGGCAATTCCGGCCAACCGAACGCTCCCGGCTGCTAGGCCGGCTTGTTCTCTTGCTTGCGCAGGTCGTAGATGCGGCGGAGCTTGCCGCTGGAACGGGCCAGCGATCCGGGCTCGACCACGTGGATGGCGCAGGACGAACCAATGTGGATCTTGATCTGGTTCTTGAGCTCCGCGGCGGCCTTGGCGCACTCGTCCGCGCTGGACTCGCTGCGGCGTTCGATCTTCACCGCCAGCTCATCCATCCGGCCGGGACGGGTGATTTCCAGCTGGAAGTGCGGGCTCAGGGCGGGGATCCGCAGGGCGATCTCTTCGATCTGGCTCGGGAAGAGGTTGACGCCGCGCAGGATGATCATGTCGTCGTTGCGGCCTGTAATCCGCCCCATGCGCCGCATGCCGGGGCGTGCGGTGCCCGGGAGCAGGCGCGTGAGGTCATGCGTGCGGTACCGGATGATCGGCAGGGCTTCCTTGGTCAGGGATGTGAAGACCAGTTCGCCGTGCTCGCCGTCGTCCAGGACCTTGGTTTCGTCGAACGGGTCGATGATTTCCGGGCGGAAGTGGTCTTCCCAGATGTGGGCGCCGTCCTTGGTCTCGACGCACTCGCCGGCGACGCCGGGACCCATGACCTCAGAGAGGCCGTAGATGTCGCAGGCGTCGATGTCCATCATCTGCTGCAGCTCGTGGCGCATTTCCTCGGTCCACGGCTCGGCGCCCAAAACGGCGTTCTTCAGTGAGGTGGAGCGCGGATCGATGCCGGCGCGCTTCATGGCGTCAGCGATCGTCAGCAGGTAGGTCGGGGTGCAGAGGATCGTATCCGGCTGGAAGTCCTGGATGAGCTGGATCTGGCGTTCGGTCTGGCCGCCGGACATGGGGATGACAGTGCAGCCGAGCTTCTCTGCTCCGAAGTGCGCCCCCAGACCACCGGTGAACAGGCCGTAACCGTACGCGTTGTGGACCTTGTAGTTGGACTTCACGCCGGAGGCACGCAGCGAACGTGCCACCAGGGTGCCCCAGCGGTCAAGGTCGCCCTTGGTGTAGCCAACGACCGTGGGCCGGCCGGTGGTGCCGGAGGACGCATGGATACGGGAGACCTCGTCCATCGGCACGGCAAACATGCCGAACGGGTAGCTCTGGCGGAGGTCTTCCTTGGTGGTGTACGGGAACTTCGCCAGGTCTGAGAGTTCCTTCAAATCGTCCGGGTGGACACCGGCGTCGTCGAACTTCTTGGTGTACAGCGGAACGCGGTCGTAGGCGTAGCGCACGGTCTCCTGGAGGCGGGTGAGCTGCAGTGCCTCGATCTGGTCCCGGCTCATGAGCTCCTCGGCGTCGAGGGTAGCGGGATCAGCAGCAGTGGCCTTGAGGGGGGCAACAGTTTTCATGCGTGGAACCTTTGAGAGGGGGGGGGGG
>NZ_JAXIOO010000082.1:0-960 GCF_049311065.1 Arthrobacter sp. 7Tela_A1
CCGCCGCAATGCAAGGAGAAAAAATGCGCACTACCCGTTACGCAGTTGCCGCCATGGCAGCCGCTGCAGCACTGACCCTGTCCGCCTGCGGCAGCGACTCCGGCACCGACTCGGCAGATTCGGGCGACGCCGAAACCATCCGCGTCGGCATCAAGTTCGACCAGCCGGGCCTCGGCTTCGCTGAAGGCGGCTCCTACGCCGGATTCGACGTCGATGTCGCCAAGTACGTCGCCAACGAACTGGGCTACAGCGAAGACCAGATTGAGTGGATCGAGACCCCGTCCGCACAGCGCGAAAACATGCTGGAAAACGACCAGGTCGACATGATCTTCGCAACGTACTCCATCACGGACACCCGCAAGGAAAAGGTCGCCTTCGCCGGACCGTACTTCGTCGCCGGCCAGGACCTGCTGGTCCGCGCTGATGACAGCGAGATCGCCGGCCCCGAGGATCTCAACGGCAAGACCCTCTGCTCCGTCACCGGCTCCACCTCGGCCCAGAAGGTCAAGGACACCCTGGCCAACGAGGCCAACCTGGTGGAACAGCCCAGCTACGCCGAGTGCGTCACCGCCATGCAGGGCGGCTCCATTGACGCCGTCACCACCGACGACATCATCCTGGCCGGCCTCGCTTCCACGGACGCAAACAAGGGCCAGTTCAAGGTCGTCGGCAACACCTTCTCCGAGGAGAAGTACGGCGTCGGCATCCAGAAGGACAGCGACAAGTGTGAAGACATCAACGCTGCCATCGAGAAGATGATCGAAGACGGCGCCTGGGAAGAAGCCATCAAGAAGAACACCGAGGGTGCCGACTACACCTTCAACGCTGAACTGAACCCGCCGGCCATGGACGCCTGCGCCTAAGCAGCCACCTCCGCCGGGTTTCGGCGGCAACGTTCGGGGCCGGGGCACCAACCCAGCCCCCCCCCCCGCGCCCCCCCATTTTTAGGGAGAGGGGGCC
>NZ_JAXIOO010000083.1:0-828 GCF_049311065.1 Arthrobacter sp. 7Tela_A1
GTGGTGGGCCGAGGGGCGGGTGGCGGGCGCCCGGGCAGTCGCAGCCGGGGTTTTGCCGGGGTCTGCCCGGCGGTTCGGCGCGCGGCCGCCGGGGAGGGGGGCGCGGAAACGCTGCACTTTGGGTGCGGAAACACTGCGCTCCGGGATTTCGCTGCACCCTGTGACCCGGATTCGCTGCGTTTCGGGAAAAACCGTTCGTCCGGGGAAAATCCGGGCAAGGCGCCGAGCAGCAAATTCCCACAACAATCGAATCAGCCCGAAACGCAGCAAAACCGGCAGGGGCATCCGAGTGACTGGCGGGCCTTGGAACACTGGTTCCCACCGGTGGTGATCAACCAGTCCTGGACACGAGGGCCACTAGTGGCTTGCGGTGTCCGTTGGGATCTGGTCGTGTTCGGCGCAATGCTCGACGATCCGCCAGCAAGAGCAACCAGGTGAGCGCTGGGAATGCAGGCCGCCGGAGCCAGTCTCCTCTGCGACGTTTCGCGGGAGCCGGACTGACCTGGGCTGTTCCGCTTTGGCATCCTCTGCTGCACAAACGTCGTTATGGCTTCGCCGCAGATTCCTTTGCCGCACTGACGTCCCTCTGGCGGGCTCAAAGCGACATCAGTGCAGCAACGAATGGAAAGCGACCGCTCTAAACAGCGTTATTGCGTCACATGAATGCCGGCCTGGCTCGGCCGTGGCCACACCGGTCTCGCCGCTGACACAGGCAGAGGCCCTGCGCGGGCAAACGGGCGACCCCCCCTCCGCCGGCGCACGACCCCACTCCGCCAGCGCCCGACCCCACTCCGCCGGCGCACCGGCCCCACTCCGCCGGCGCACGAC
>NZ_JAXIOO010000084.1:0-512 GCF_049311065.1 Arthrobacter sp. 7Tela_A1
GCCCGGGGGCTGACCAGGGGGGGGACGCACCGGGTCGGCTGTGAAGGTACCGGCTGGCAAGGGGTGCCGGATTCGACCTTGACCTGCCGGAGCAGCGGACGTCACCGGTTTTGCTGCGAACTGGGATAACGCGGCGTTTTGGGTTCGGTATTGCTGCATTCGGGGAAAACGCTGCCATTTGTGACGTGTTTTGCTGCGAAAAGGGACTTTCGCTGCGCTTTGTGCGTTTTGCTGCACGGCGCAGCCCGGTAAAACGCACAAGAGGCAGCACTTTTCCCAAACTGCAGCAAAACCGCGTGCGGAACAGCCCCTTCCGTTAGTCCGGTCATTGGTCCCTCGTCCGGAGTCATTGTGGGTCCCGCTGGTGCGGGCATGCACCGGGTCGACTGTCACCCGTTCCAGGGCCACCAACCCACACCGCCGGAGGCACGGAGGCACGGAGGCACGGAGGCACGGAGGCACGGAGGCACGGAGGCACGGAGGCACGGAGGCACGGAGGCACGGAGGCACGG